>NZ_RZQY01000069.1:0-15457 GCF_003998575.1 Mesorhizobium sp. M7A.F.Ca.CA.001.10.2.1
GTCTTCAAACGCGAGGCTCTTGCTCACCGCCGCTGGTCCTACGGCTCCTCGTCCAGTACATAGTCAAAATAGTCTTCCGGCTCGGCAAGATCGGTTTCGCTCGCCTTGACCCGGCCGCGCATCGAGATGCCGGCTTCATGCACGGTCTCGGCGCTGCCCGACACCAGCCGGTGCCACCAGTAGAGGTCGCAGCCCTCGGCCACCAGCCGATAGGCGCAGGTGCTGGGCAGCCAGCTGATGGTTCGCACATTCTGTGGCGTCAGCCCGACGCAGTCGGGAACGCGCGCCAGCCGGTTGACGTAGTCCGAACAGCGGCAGGTCTCGGCATCGAACAGCCGACAGCCGACGCTGGTCCAGTATATCTCGCCGGTGTCCTCGTCCTCAAGCTTCGAAAGGCAGCATTTACCGCAGCCGTCGCACAGCGATTCCCACTCGGCCGGGCTCATCGCCTCCAGCGCCTTGGTTTTCCAGAATGGCGTTTCCATTTCCGGGATGTGGCCCCAGCCGCGGGCAAGGTCAAGCGCGGCAATGGTCGCAATTGCGGCTATCGCCAGGTGAATGACATGAAGTTGCCTTCAAAAGGTCGGTCAATCGCCCCGTACGGCCTCTATCCGTGCCAGACTGGAACCAATCGGCACAAGATCGGTTTCGGCAAGGATGGGACCCCACAAGGAGAATTTCGATGAAACGCCAACCACGGATTCTGGCAGGCACGGCACTCGGCCTGCTTATGGCATCCGCGCCGTTGGGCGCGTTCCCGCTTCAGGGAAGTGTCGCGTCCGGCCTTGCCCAGCGCACGGCAGCCCCATTCATCCTGGCGCAAGCAGCATGCGCCGAAGGCGAAGCCTGCGCACAACAGCAGCAGGCGGAACCCGAACAGAAGCGCGAGCGCAAGAAGGCCGAGCCTGAACAGCAGGCCGCGCCTGCCCAGAGCGAACAGCCCGCCGAGGAGCAGCAGCCACGCCGGAAGAAGCGCGACCAGCAGCAGCAGGCTGAGCAGGCGCCGGCCGAACAGGCCGCTCCGGCCGAGGAACAGCAGCCGCGCAGGAAGAAGCGCGACCAGCAGCAGCAAACCGAGCAGGCTCCGGCCAACCAGGCGGAACCGGCCAACGACAATCAGCCCGGCGAGCAGGCCAAGCCGCGCAAGAAGAACAGGCAGGACCAGCAGGCCCAACCTGAAGTCGCCCCGGCACCGAAAGAGGCTCCCGCTGGAGAGGCGACGGTCCCTGCCGGCGAACAGCCCGCGGCCCAGGGCGAGCAGCCCCAGGACACGACGAAGAAGCGTGTCAGGAAACCTGTTGGCGAGCAGCCGGCCACAGCCGAACAGCCAGCCACCGGCGAACAACCGGCCAATGGTCAGACGGCAGCACCGGCACAGGGCGAAAACCCGGTGCAAGGCGAAGCACCGGCCGATCCAAACGCCGCTCCCATCCTGGACAGCCAGAAGGACGCCGAGCGCAGGGGCGGCCGCAAGCAGGGCGACAAGATCGTCCCCCAGGATGGCGAGCAGCAGAATGGCGGGCAAAATGCCCAGCAAGGTGGCGATCAGGGCCGCAAGCCGGTGGCTGCTCCCATCGACCAAGGTCCGCCGCCCACCGACGACAGGGCCGCACAACAGGAGATCAAGCCCGAGAAGATCGCGCCGGTGACCGAGGAAAAGGGCACGCGCGTAGAGCGTGCGCCCGATGAGAACGTCCGTGACCGCCGGCGTCCGAAAGGCGTCGACGTCGTCAGGGAGCTCGGCGACCGCGTCATCCTGCAGTTCAACAACCAGACATTCGTCGAGAGCAATGACGCCCCGCGCATGACCCGCGGCGCCAGGAACGTCTATTATGAGGATCTCTCGGGCGACCGCACCCGGGAAATCGTCGAGCGCGACAACGGTGTCCAGATCGTCACCATCCGCAACCGCTATGGCGACGTCATCCAGCGTTCGCGCATTGCGCCGGATGGACGCGAATATGTGCTGAGCTATGTCGACGAGCGGCACTATCAGGATGAGAGCGACTGGCGCGATCCAGGCGATGACCTGCCGCCGATGCGGCTGACAATCCCGCGCGAGGAGTACATTCTGGACTCCGAGGATGTCGAAGATCCGGACGACTACTACACCTTCCTCGAACAGCCACCGGTGGAGAAGGTCCAGCGCCTCTACTCGATCGACGAGGTCAAACGTTCGGCCCGCGTGCGCGACATCGCACGGCGCGTCGATCTCGACACGCTCAACTTCGAATTCGGCTCGGCCTCGATCTCCGACACCGAGGTGCAGAAGCTCGAGGGCGTCGCCACCGCCATGGAGAAGCTGTTGAAAAAGAACCCGGCCGAGACCTTCCTGATCGAAGGTCATACCGACGCGGTCGGCACACCGGAGGCTAACCTGGCCCTTTCCGATCGCCGCGCGGAATCAGTGGCGGAAGCGCTCACCAACGCCTTCGGCATCCCGCCGGAAAACCTGACGACGCAGGGCTATGGCGAGGAGTATCTGAAGGTCAACACGTCGGCGCCGAACCGCGAGAACCGGCGCGTCGGCATTCGCCGCATCACCTCGCTGGTGGCACCGGTCGCCAGCAACAATTAGGTCATGATTTCAAAACCATGACCCGGTTTGTGGAATCGGCACGAGAAGCACCCATCCCCGGCACCGCCGGGGATGGGTGGATGTGACGGGTTCAACAAGAATTGTACGGGCATTAGACACGGCTCATTGAATCGCGAGCCCAGCCACCCCAGATTCGGTGCTGGGCGTTCCCTGCCCCGTCCCGACTCCAGCGGGACGCATTGAACCCCGCCGGACCTTGTTCGGCGGGGTTTTTTGTCTTGCAAACGGTGGCGGCGTGGCCGAATACGACCATTGTCTGAGAGATAACCAGCCGGAATCATCCCATGAAGCGTCTCGAACTCGCCATCGAATCGATCATTCTCGCTTCACGCTGGTTGCTCGTCGTTTTCTATATCGGCCTGGCCCTGGCATTGGCCGTCTATGCGCTGTCATTCGGCAAGAAGCTTTATGAGTTCATTACCCTGGCGTTCACGCTCGGTGACACCGACACCATCCTCAAGATGCTCGGCCTGATCGATGCCGCACTGGTTGCCTCGCTGGTGGTGATGGTCATCATCTCGGGCTACGAGAACTTCGTCAGCCGCTTCGACGACCAGGAGGGTGGCGTGCACTGGCTGGGCACCATCGATGTCGGCTCGCTGAAGGTCAAGGTTGCCTCGACCATCGTCGCCATCTCGTCCATCCACCTTTTGCAGGTGTTTTTGAACTCGTCGACCTACACGACCGACCAGCTGATGTGGCTGACCATCATCCATCTCGCCTTCGTCGTCTCGGCCCTCATGCTCGCCTATATCGACCGGCTGATGGGCCTCGGCAAAGGCAAGAAGGATGAGGCGTAAGCAAGCGCCTGCCGGACCTTGAATCACTCCGGCAGGTTGGCGCCCTATCGCTTTGTGAGCAAGGCTTTGCCGTGGCTCAGCCACGGCGGATGGCTTAGCTCGACGCTCACAATGACGCGGATCTAGTAGATGCTCTTGATCTTGCTGTCCGTGCGGGCAAACACCTCGTCAGGGACAAAGAAATCTCCGGCCAGAGGCCCGGTCGCACCTGGCGCATAGGCTGAAAAGTCGCTGACGCCCTCGGCGCGCAGCACCTCCTCGTCGATGTAGAAATTACCTGTTGTCTCGCGCGCCGGCCGCATGAAGATGGCATGCGCGGCGTCGGCCATGATGTCGGGCAAACGGCTCATCGCCGCCACCGTCGCGCCGCCGAGCAGATTGCGCACCGCCGCCGTGTCGATGGTCGAGATCGGCCACAGTGAATTGACAGCGATGCCGTCCTTGGCGAACTCCGCACTCATGCCCAGCGTGCACATCGACATGCCGAACTTGGCCATCGTGTAGGCGACGTGATTCCTGAACCACTTGGCCTTCATGTCGAGCGGCGGCGCCAGATTCAGGATGTGAGCATTTTGCGCCAACTTCAGGTGAGGAATGCACATTTTCGAGACCAGGAAGGTACCGCGCGTGTTGATCTGATGCATCAGATCGTAGCGCTTCATGTCGGTCTCCAGCGTGCCGGTGAGTTGGATGGCGCTGGCATTGTTGACGCAGATGTCGATGCCGCCGAATTTTTCCACGGTCCTGGCGACCGCCTCGGCCACCTGCGCCTCCTCGCGGATGTCGCACAAAACAGGCAGCGCCTTGCCGCCAGCCTGCTCGATCTCTTCGGCAGCGCTATAAATCGTGCCCGGCAGCTTCGGATGCGGTTCGGCGGTCTTGGCCGCGATCGTCACATTGGCGCCGTCGCGCGCCGCGCGCAGCGCGATCGCCAGCCCGATGCCGCGCGACCCACCGGAGATGAACAGCGTCTTTCCCTTGAGCGACATTTCCTTGCGCCTCCCTTGCAACACAACAGGCGCAAACCTTTGCGCGGCGGGCGACCGCAGCGCAAGACCCGACACGCTGGACACCGCGTTACGCAGCGTAGGGTTTATGACTAAACCAGCACCAACCCTTGGCGCATCGCAATGGCAATCGCATCGGTGCGGTTGGCCGCACCGAGCTTGATCAGGATTGCGGCGACGTGGAACTTCGCGGTGTGCACCGAAATGTTCAGCCGCCGCGCAATCACCTTGTTTGGGGCGCCCTCGGCCAGCAGCGCCAACACTTCCGCCTCACGCGGCGACAGCGAAGGCCGGGCGGCATGCTCGTCGGAGGCCTCCTCCTCGAACGGCTCGCCATCGCCGGCACGGAAATCCTCATGGCGTCCGCTTCCGCGCTCGCCCGAGACGCGATAGCCGGCCGCGGCCAGCCGCGCCGCCGCGGCGATCAACAAATCCTCCGCGCCAGCGGACATCACGGCCAGCACCTCACCGGCGGGCCGCTCGCCGCCAGCGCGTCCGGTCAGCAGCACCCGTGGAATGAGGGCCGGCACGCCATCACCAATGCTGTCGTCAACGATGGCGACGTCGGCTCTTCCACCGCCGGCCACGACCGGCAGCAGGTCATCGCTCGCGGCCAGCGAGGCCGCCAGGCGCTCGGCGCGTGACGCATCGCCAAGCGCAATCAGCACCACCAGCCGCCGCGAGACGGCACCGTCATGCATGATCCTGTCGCTGGTGAGCGTGTCCATGGATGCCCTCAGCTCAGCGGCTTTTCGCCGATTGTCAGCACGACATCGCGCTGTTCGCCGCCGCGCACGACACCGAGCGTCACCGAAGCGCCGGCACTGTCGGGTCCGAGCCTGCGGATCAGGTCCCGCGGGCCGTGCACCGCCTCACCGTTCCACGCCACGATGATATCGCCAAGAGAGAGACCGGCGGCCTTGGCGGGACCCTCGTCATCGAGGCTCATCACCATTGCGCCCTGCGCGTCGCGGTCTCGTACCGGGTGCAGGCCGGCGCCGAGATAGCCGCGCGCGACATGGCCCTTTTCGCGCAAGGTCGCGACCGCCCGCTCGATCGTCTCGTAAGGCATGACCAGCGCCCGGTGACGCGGTCCGAACAACAGCATGCCGATCAGCGCACCCTTGGCGTCGAGAACCGGGCCGCCCTCGAAACGGCCGCCGTCGCCGACGGCAAGATTGATGCGCCGGTCGATGGTGCCGCCGCGCATCGAGCGCCAGGCCGGGCCGACTTCGCCCACCGAGCCCGAAACAGCCAAAGCCGAACCGTCGCTGCTGCCGATGGCAATGGCGATGTTGCCCGGCCGCACCGCATCGGCCTTGGCCAGCGGCGCGGCGCTGACGGCCTCCGCCGGCTTCAGCAGGGCAACACCGGTCGAAGGGTCGCGGCCAACCAGCTCGGCCTTCACCGTTTCCCCCGAGGCCAACACCAGATCGATCTCCTCGCCGGCCTCGACAGCCTCTTCAGCGGTGACGAAATAGCCGTCACGCCAGTGGAAGGCGCTTGCCGTGCGGTGATGATGCGTAGCGAAGCCAGCCGTTGCCGGCGCGGCCTTGGCGGCGAGATCGGCGACGGCTTGCGAAAACGCGCTCAGATTGAAATCGCTCATTAATGGTCTCCTGGGTTCATCCATGCCCCAGATATCGCTCGACAGCGCGTCCGCGGGTACTCGCCTGACGGCTAGTTGCCGGTTTGACTGGCCATCTGGTCAGGTCGCTGCGGTTCCAGCCGCTCCGCACATATAGTCACGATCAAGCCTGAACACACGGAGCCCTCCCATGGCCGTCGCCGTCGCCAAATTCCAAACCGATGACACGTTGCTCGACGCCTATTCGACGACGGTTGCCGACGCGGTCGACCGCATCGGTCCGGCCGTCTGCCGCATCGAGCGCGTTGGCGGTCAGGGCGGCCATGGCTCCGGCTTCGTCATTGCGCCGGACGGGCTGGTGGTCACCAACTTCCATGTCGTCGGTGATGCCAGGACGGTGCGCGTTTCGATGCCGGACGGCGCTTCGAGAGAAGGGCGTGTTCTTGGCCGCGATCCCGACACCGACATCGCGCTGGTGCGCGCCGACGGCAGCTTTGCCGACGTCGCACCGCTGGGCGATTCCAAGCGGCTGCGGCGCGGCCAGATCGCCATTGCAATCGGCAACCCGCTCGGTTTCGAATGGACCGTCACCTCCGGCGTCGTCTCCGCGCTCGGCCGCTCGATGCGCGCCTCCACCGGCCGGCTGATCGACGACGTCATCCAGACCGACGCAGCGCTCAATCCCGGCAATTCCGGCGGACCGCTGGTATCGTCGGCCGGCGAGGTCATCGGCGTAAACACCGCCATGATCCATGGCGCGCAAGGCATCGCCTTCGCGGTTGCCTCCAACACCGCCAATTTCGTCATTTCGGAGATCATCCGCTTCGGCCGCGTGCGCCGCGCCTTCATCGGCGTCTCGGCCGACACCGTCAATCTGCCGCGACGCGCCGCGCTCCTGTCGCAAGTGTCGACGAATACAGCGGTGCGGCTGCGCAGCGTCGAGAAGGATGGCCCGGCGGCCAAGGCCGGCTTGAAGGAGGGCGACATCATCGCCGCAATAGACGGCCGCCCGGTCACCGGCGTCGACGACCTGGTGCGCGTGCTCGACGCCGAGCGCATCGGCCGCGAGACACAATGCACCGTGGTGCGCCGCACCGGCGTCAGCCAGGTGACGGTGATGCCGGTTGCGCGAAGCTAGTGCAGTCACCCAGAAGTGTGCCGCGGTTCTGGGACAACGACATGTATCAACACAAAGACTTTAAGGCCGCCGTTGCTCACTCCCCCTTCGAGGGAGCAACGGCGACATAGGCTCCCTTCAGGAGAGCTACGAGTTGCGCCTGATGATGCGTGCCTGTCTTGTCGAAGATACGACCAAGATACGTGCTGGCCGTGCGATAGGTGATGTTGGCGCTTGTCGCCGCCACACCAAGGCTATCCCTCGATGCCAATGCCGCCGCCAATCGCGCCTCGGCCGGCGAGAGGTCGAAAAGGCCCGTCAGGATGGTCGGCGAAGGCACCAGATTCGTCGGGTTGAGAGCCGTGGCTGCGATCAGTATGTCGGCGCCTGAGAGAAGTTCGTGCGCCAGACGGCGAAGAGGGATGAGGTGAACGATCATGGCCTCGCTATTCTCGCTTGGCGCTATGGGCACGGAGCGACCCGACGCAGCGTCACCAGTCCCGCTTGCAATCGCCTGCTGAAACAACTTGTTTGCCTTGGCATCGGCAAGGGCGAGCCCATCACGGGCCGTCGGCACGAACACAAGGGGCAGAGCGTCAAGCAGTTGATTGGTCGCCAGAACGCGTCCCCTGCTCGTCATCACCGCGGCCGGCAGGCCGATCGCCGCAAGCGCCGTAGTCGTAGCGCGCGCTCGTTCCAGCCGCAGGCGCGCACCAATCAGGCCGGCGCGCGCCAAATGTGGCCTCATGCGGTTGAGCTGGTCCAATTCGTCTCGGGATGGCCGATCATTGGTCAGCCAACGCTCCATCGTAAACAACAGAACTTCGCCTGTAGGCAGGGATATGAACGTACCGACTTCGCCACCGATTCCCAATGGCAGCGTCCGGTCGAGCCGCGTCCGATTGTTCTCGAGCGCCTCCTTGGGGAAGTAATCCGCGTCGTAGACGAATTCCGAGGGTGGGGGCAGCGTCAGCAGGAGTTGGGAGACACTGCTGCTCTTGAACCCGCCTTCCGCAGAGATGCCCTCCAGTATCGGCCGGACCAGGTCCGACGCGATGAGCATCGGGTCCAGCCGATCATCGAATAAACCCATACCGCCTCCGGCCGAGTTCGACAGTTCGCTCAACCTGTCGAAGACGTCTGGCCATAAATCGGGGACGAACGCCGCTTCATAAATTCGATCGACAAGATCTTCGGTCATTCAATGGTCCGCTCGCCACCTGCACTCGCATGATTGCATCGCACATCTGCTCAGAAATCAAACCTTTCTCGGCTTGGCATTACCGGATGATCATAAATTGCGTAGGAAACAGCCAACACGAAAACATCGTTCAGGTGCCCACCGCCCCCTCCGCGTACTGCGCCAGAAACGCCTCGCTCGGCGGAATCGGCTTGATCACGTCGATCAGCACGCCATTGGGATCCCGCGTGATGAAATGGCGCTGGCCGAAGGGTTCGTCGCGTAGAGAGCGCAGGATCGGCAGCCCGGCCGCGACGATCCGTTCATAGACCGCATCCGGGTCCCTCACCTCGAAGTTGATCAGCAGGCCCGACGCGCGGCCGCGCCCCTCTTCCGGGATCGTCTCATGATCGCCCTGGACGATGCCGAGATTGACTCTTCTGTCCTCCACCGATTGCAGATGCACATACCAGTCGCTTTCGAATAGCGGCTGGAAGCGAAAATGCTCGATATAGAACGCCGTCGTGCCGGCGACGTCGCCGGTCATCAGCACCGGGTAATAGCTCGTCGTCTTCATCTTTCCTTCTCCCGTCGATTAACATACAGTCTGCATGTAACTTCATTTAACATACAGGCTGCATGTATGCAACGCGATTCCGCGCGTCGTTCCAACCGTGACCGCACCGAGGCGACGCGCGCCGACCTGATTGCCGCGGCACGAAAGCTGTTCACCGAAAAATCCTATGCCGAGACCGGCACGCCGGAGATCGTCGCTGCCGCCGGCGTCACGCGCGGCGCGCTTTACCATCACTTCGCCGACAAGCAGGCGCTGTTTGCCGCCGTGGTCGAGCAGGAGGCGATGGCGGTGGCTGAGGAGATCGAGCGCGCTTCGCCGCCATCGCTCAATGCCCGCGACGCGCTCATTGCCGGCTCCGACGCCTATCTCACTGCGATGCGCGCGCCCG
The DNA here is from genome assembly GCF_003998575.1 of Mesorhizobium sp. M7A.F.Ca.CA.001.10.2.1. Lineage (NCBI taxonomy): Bacteria > Pseudomonadati > Pseudomonadota > Alphaproteobacteria > Hyphomicrobiales > Phyllobacteriaceae > Mesorhizobium > Mesorhizobium sp. M7A.F.Ca.CA.001.10.2.1. The sequence continues at coordinate 9,257 of NZ_RZQY01000069.1, forward strand.
GCCGCACGCGGCTGCTGCTGCTCGACGGCCCGGCCGTGCTTGGCCGCGCCGTCATGGACGCGATCGACAACCGCCACGGCAACCGTTCGCTGCGCGAAGGGCTGGTCGCGGCGATGCGGGCGCAGACGATGACGAGATTGCCGGCCGACGCGCTGACCGCGCTGCTCGGCTCCGCCTTCGATCGTGCCGCCCTGGCCATCGAGGCCGGTGCGTCAGCTCAGGACTACCGCGCCGTGCTCATGGCACTGATCGATGGCCTGTCTCTTCCTCAGGCACCTCGCCCGGTTCGAACTCGTTGAAGCAGCCGAGCTGGCGCTTGAACTGGTCGATCAGCCAGGCCGCCGCGGGCTTCGGGCTGCGATCGTTGCGGTGCATGGCAAACAGCGGCGAACTCACCTCCCTGAAGGATTCGAGGTCGATTTCGACCAGCCGGCCACTCGCCAGGTCGTCTGCTATCAGCCAGCGCGGCAGCCCGCCCCAACCCAGCCCCTCGCGCATCAGCATATGCTTGGTGCGCACATCCGTCAGCCGCCAGGTGCGGTAGGCGAAGACGCCGAAGTCGCGCCCCTTGGTGCGCTCCGACTGGTCGGTGACGACAAGCTGCGTGTGTTCGCGCGCATCCTCGATCGCCACCGGCTTCGGCAGCAGGGCCAGCGGATGGCTGGGCGCGGCGGCCAGCACGATCGACATGAAGCCGATGCGCACGAGATGCACATCGACATCGCCCAGCAGGCCGCCAATGCCAAGGTCGGCCTGCCCGCTGACGACATGATCGGGGATCAGGCCGAGCGTACCGATATGCAGGCGCAGCATCACGGTCGGAAACTGCGCCTCGAACGCCTTCAGCACCCGCACCAGCACCGGCGACGGCAACGCTGCGTCGACCGACAGCGCGACTTCAGCCTCGAGCCCTTGATGATGGCCGTCGACGCGCGAGCGGATGCGCTGCAGCACACCGATCATGCGCCGCGCATCCTCCAGCATCGCCCGGCCGATCTCGGTCAGTTGCGGCTCGCGGGTACCCTCGCGCTCGAACAGTTTCAGCCCCAGCTGCGCCTCGAGATTGGCTATGCCGTAGCTGATGACGGACTGTGCCCGGTTGAGCCTGCGGCCGGCGGCCGAGAAGCTGCCGGCTTCGGCGACTGTCACAAAGATCTGAAGTTGATCGAGCGTCGGATTGGGCCGCATCGTGATATCTAACTTATAGATGGATCGTATAGAAAGTATACCAGTTTATTGAATGGATCGAAAGTCCCATATCTGGCGGGACAAATCATTCCAACCGCTGGAGAGCCCAAAATGTCCATTCTTCTCATCACTTCGAGCCCGCGCGGCGCCGCCTCCCATTCGACCCGCATCGCTACCGAATTCGCTGAAAAGCTCGTCGCCGCCGATCCGTCGAACACGCTCGTCGTGCGCGACCTCGTCGCCAATCCGCTCCCTCATATCGACGCCGACTACGCGAGCGGCATCTACGTGCCGGCGGAAGCGCGCACTGCGCGCCAGGCTGAGGTCGTCGGCGTCTCCGATGTCGTGCTCGACGAGCTGTTTGCTGCCGACACCGTGATCCTGGCCACAGGCTTCATCAACTTCAACATCTCCTCGACGCTGAAGTCCTGGGTCGATCATATCTCTCGTTCCGGCAAGAGCTTTTCCTATGGCGAGAACGGCCCCAAGGGTCTCGTCACCGGCAAGAAGGTCTATATCGTGCTGGCTTCGGGCGGCATCTATTCCGAAGGTGCGGCCGTGCAGTTCGATCACGCCATTCCCTACCTGCGCGGCGTGCTCGGCTTCCTCGGCATGACCGATGTCGATGTCATCCGTATCGAAGGCGTCGGCATGGGTCCTGACGCGGTGACCGCAGCGCTCGCCAAGGCGACCGCCAAGGTCGATGCCGTGGTGGCAGCCAGCCAGGGTGTCGCGGCTGCCGCATAGGGAAAAGACTTAAATTGGAGGGCAGGCGCTTGGCGCCCGCCCTTTTTCAATGCGCTCCCCGCTTGTTTTCCTGACAGTAAACAGCGCGAAGCGACCAGAGTCCTTTGGGTGTGACTTGACGATCCACCTTGGTTCACTCACAATCACAATGAACCAAGTGGATCGAAACCATGACGGCTTTCACCGTACGCCTCCCCGACGACACGACAAACAGGCTCGACCAACTTGCCGAAAAGCTCGATCGCTCGCGCTCTTATGTGGCCGCCAAGGCCATCGAAGACTTTGTAGCTCGTCAAGAGTGGCAACTCGCTGAGATAGAGGCCGGATTGGCCGAGGCCGAGCGCGGTGAGTTCGCCAGCGAACAAGAGTTGGCCGCCGTGATCGGGAAATACGTCAAGCCCGCCGGCTGATCCATGAGCCGCAAGACAATCCGTTGGACCAAGCGGGCTTTGCGTCGGCTTGGCGAAATCGGCGCGCATATCGAGAAAGACAGTCCCGAAGCTGCCGCCCGTGTCATTGGGCGCATCTTGTCCGCAGCGGAGTTGCTTACCGAACAGCCGGCTATGGGTCGCGTTGGACGCATCAAGGCGACGCGAGAACTCGTTTTGGCCGATATCCCATATATCGTCCCCTATCGCGTAAGCGAAGATGCCGTCGAAATACTTACCGTCATACATGCCGCCCAACAGTGGCCAAAGAGCCTCTGAGCCAACTGGCCGCTGCCTTTCTAGCCGATGAAATGCCTGAGCAACCCCGCCGAAGCGACTCCGATCAGCACAGTCGGCAGCATGGAAAGCCGCGTGGCGGCCACCAGCGTAACAGCCAGCGCCAGAATATCCGCCGGGGACTTCGACACGAAGGCCGGTGCGATGACAGAGATCAGCACGCAACCGGGCGCAGCTTCCATCACAGCCGTGGCACGGGCGCTGAGTGTGCGGTTGCGCAGCACGACATAGCCGCCGATGCGCGTGAGATAAGTGACGCCGGCCATCAGCACGATGGTGAAAAAGGTCGTTGCATCGATCATGCATCACTCGCCATCAGCCAGGCCGCGACCAGACCCGACATGGCGCCCGCGGCGACATACCAGGCGCCGGGAACGAAGAGATAGACCAGTGCCGCCACGACCAGGCTGACCAGCCAGGGTCGCGCCGCCGCCATCCCCGTCCACATGCCGCGCATCAGCACCAGGAAGACAGCCGGGAACGCCATGTCGAAACCATAGGCCCCGACGTCGCCGAGCATCGGACCGAGCAAGGCACCCAGCGTGGTGAAGACCACCCAGGTGAGATACATCGCCAGCGCCGCGCCCATATAGTAGCGCGGGCTGAAGGCCGGCATGATGCCGGCAGCAGTGCGCTGTCTGGCATCGGCCAGACCCAGCGCCCAGCTCTCGTCGCACATAAAGAAAAGCGCCGGAAACACCTTGCGCCGCGGCAGGTGGCGCAGGAACGGCGCCAGTGCCGCACCCATCAGCAAATGACGGCTGTTGACCAGGAAGGTGATGGCGACGATGAGCACGATGTGCGGCGGCGACGTCCACAATTGGATCGCCGCGAATTCCGAACCGCCGGCGAAATTCAGCCCTGTCATCGCGGACAGTTCGACCGTGCTCAGCCCTTTTTGCGTGGCCTGGGCGCCAAGCACCAGCGCATAGGGGATGGTGCCGAACAGCACCGGCGCGCAGGACGCCACGCCTCGGCGGAATTCGGATCCCGAACCATTGCCCGCCGCCTCGACTGCCTGTGAAATGCTCATGTGTCTCCACTGGCGCGCCTCGCGGCCGCCGCTGCCCTGCGTTTGAACTCTCATGACACTGGCGGCAAACATACCCACAATTCTCCGCAATATGGTTGCGAATATTGTTGTACTTCAACTAGGTTCGGCATTGAGTGCCATTAATTTCAAAATAGATGGAATCTAGAGCCATGAAGCTGGATGAGATCGACAAGCGGATCCTGCGGGCGCTGCAGCGCGACGGCCGCATGGCCAACAACGATCTGGCCAAAGAGGTCGGCCTGTCGCCCTCTCCTTGCCTGCGGCGCGTGAAGCTGCTGGAGGAAGCCGGCATCATCGATCGCTACGTCGCAGTGCTGAACCCCGGCAGCATCGGCAAGGGCCTCACCTTCTTCACCCGCATCTGGCTGAAAACGCAGGATGAGGACACGATCGAGCATTTCGCCACCGAAGTCGCCAAGCTGCCGCAGGTGATGGAGTGCTATTTGATGCTCGGCGATTGCGACGCCATGGTGCGCGTGGTGGCAGCCGGCATCGACGATTACCGCCGCTTCCAGTCGGAGCATCTGAGCCGCATCAAGGGCGTGCAGAACGTCAAGACCGACGTCCCCAGCCAGACGATCAAATACACGTCGGAACTGCCGATCTGAGCTGCCGAAAACGGCGTCACGTCAAACTGGATAAAAAATGCAACCGGATTGTAGGATCGAACCCGGTGCCGGCGTCCTTCGGGTGCAAGCAGCGCGCAGCGCTGCCTTTAGGCATGGGAGATTTGAATGAGCCTTTCCTATCGTTGGGTCATCGTCGCCGCTGGCGCGCTGATGTCCTGTGTCGCCATCGGGACGATGTTTTCGCTGGCGATATTCCTGGAGCCGATGGCGATCGACACCAACTGGTCGCGCGCCGGCATTTCCAGCGCCATGACGCTCAACTTCCTGGTGATGGGCCTTGGTGGCTTCGCCTGGGGCGCGATATCGGACCGTTTTGGCGCCCGCATCGTCGTGATGATCGGCGCGGTGCTGCTCGGGTTGGCGCTGGTGCTGGCCAGCCGCGCCGGTTCGCTGCTGAGCTTCCAGATCACCTATGGCGTCCTGGTCGGTCTCGCGGCAAGCGCCTTTTTTGCGCCGATGATCGCGCTGACCACAGGCTGGTTCGACACCAACCGCAGCCTTGCCGTCTCACTGGTCTCGGCCGGCATGGGCGTGGCGCCGATGACGATCTCGCCCTTCGCCCGCTGGTTGATCTCCGCCTATGACTGGCGCACCGCCATGTTCGACATCGGCATTACCGCCTGGGTGCTGCTGTTGCCGGTGGTGCTGCTGGTGCGCCAGCCGCCGAAGCCCCTCTTGGTCGACACCGGCTCCGCGCCGGTTGCCGAAGGTGCCGGCCTGACAGTCAGCCAGGCGCTGCGCTCGCCGCAATTCATCGTGCTCGGGCTGACCTTCTTTGCCTGCTGCGCGGCGCATTCCGGACCGATCTTCCATATGGTCAGCTATGCCATGCTGTGCGGCGTCGCCCCCATGGCAGCGGTCTCGATCTACAGTGTCGAAGGTCTGGCAGGCCTTGGCGGCCGGCTCTTCTACGGCGTGCTGGCCGACCGGCTGGGCGTCAAGCCGGTGCTGATCGCGGGCCTGGCGATCCAGGCGATCGTCATTGCCGCCTATCTGTCGATCAGCCAGCTTGAGCAGTTCTACATGCTGGCCGTTATCTTCGGTGCCACCTATGGCGGCGTCATGCCGCTCTATGCGGTGCTGGCGCGCGAATATTTCGGCCAGCGCATCCTCGGCACCGTGTTCGGCGCCGCCACCATGCTGTCCAGCCTCGGCATGGCATTGGGACCGCTTGCCGGCGGCATGGTGTTCGATGCCTACGCCAACTATTCCTGGCTTTTCATCGGCTCTGCTCTTATCGGGCTCGGCGCGGTCGGCATCGCCATCGCGTTCCCGCCACTGCCACGCAGGGAACTGCAGCCGGCTTAGTTCGGGTCGACTTCCAAACCTTGCTGGCCAGGCGCGCAATCAGCCTGGCCCGTTCGGTTCGCCGCGGATCCTGTCCTCTGTTTCATCCGTTCTCCCTTGTGCGAGTGCGGAAGTCCACGGCCAACGTTTGCACCAAGCGACGACTTCGCGCACCCGTCCACCAGTGAGGGTACGATTTGAGCCGAAGGCGCGCGGCTCCGCCACGGCCAGGCTTGAATGGCAGGCAACGGTCGATGGATCGAAAAGCTCTCTTAAGCATTTAAGCTTTGGCTAATAGTAGCCTCAGGAGAGAAACGATGAAAAAGACGCTGCTCATTTTGAGCCTGCTCATTCCGCTCTCGGCGTGCTCCCGTACCGAACAAGGCGCCGCCGTCGGCGGCTTGGGTGGCGCGGCCGTAGGCGCCGCGGTGGCCGGAGACCCTGTGGAAGGAGCGGTTGTCGGCGGTGCGGTCGGAGCGATAGCCGGGGCGGTCATCGGCCACGCCAGCGAAGCCGGCCAGTGCAGATATCGCGATCGGTACGGCCGGGTTTACGTCGCACGGTGCCCGGA
>NZ_RZQY01000006.1:0-30016 GCF_003998575.1 Mesorhizobium sp. M7A.F.Ca.CA.001.10.2.1
TGCAGACGGTGCCCTCCCGGTCCGGCGCCCCACCCGACCCGGAGGGACTTGCGGAGAATCAGAGCCGATGCGAACCTCGCCGCAACATGGCTCGCGCGCGTTCTGATTCTCCGCCTCTCTTTGAGATCATCGAGAAGCCCGACTTCTCCTTCGAGACGAAGGCGATGGCGGAGGGCCTGTGGCCGGTTGCCGGGATGGACGAGGCCGGCCGTGGCCCCCTGGCCGGGCCGGTAGTCGCCGCGGCCGTGGTGCTCGATCCCGCCAACATTCCCGACGGCCTCGACGATTCCAAGCGCCTCAGCCATCTGCAGCGTGAAGCCTTGTTCCTGCGAATTCTCGTCTCTGCGCAGGCGGTCTCAATGGCCTCCATCAGTGCCGAGGGTATCGACGGCAGCAACATCCTCAAGGCAAGCCTGGAAGCCATGCGCCGCGCCCTGGTAGGGCTGTCGGTCAGACCGAAGCTCGCCCTTGCCGATGGACGCGACGTGCCGCCTGGCCTGCCTTGTGAAGGGCGCGCGCTGATCAAGGGCGACCAGCGTTCGCAGTCGATCGCCGCCGCCTCGATCGTCGCCAAGGTGATGCGTGATCGCATGATGTGCGGCTGCGGCAACCATCACGACCGTTACGGCTTCGAAGTCCATATGGGCTACGCCACGCTTCGCCATCGCACGGCAATCGAGGCGCATGGCCCGGTGGCGCGGCTGCATCGCGTATCGTTTTCGCCGTTCAGGCTGGGTGGCGCTGAAGTGGTCGAGGAAGAGAGCTTCGTCGGAATGGATAGCTGATCTCCCCCCTCGAGGGGGAGATTATCCCCGCCCACAACAAAAAGCCGCCAGGTTGCCCGGGCGGCTTTCGATGATTGGCTAGCGGGACCCTCTAGTTCAGCTTCGACTTCACGTCCGCAAGCGATGCCTTGAACAGATCGGCACCGGCCTTGGCGTCGATCTTGCCGGCAAGCAGCGCGCGCGCTGCCTCTACGGCGATGTCGACGGCGCTGGCGCGGACTTCGCTGATGGCGTCACGCTCGGCCTGGCCGATCTTCTGCTCGGCAAGCGCGGTGCGCCTGACAACATAGTCCTCGGTCTTCTTGTGCGCTTCGGCGGCAAGCAAGTCGGCTTCGCGCTTGGCGGCGGCGACGATGTCGGCGGCCTCCTGCTCGGCTTCCTTGCGCTTGCGCTGATACTGGCCAAGCAGTTGCTGGGCTTCCTCGCGCAGCCGGCGCGCTTCGTCGAGTTCGTTGCTGATCCTTTCGGCGCGGGCGTCGAGCGCCTTGGCGATCAGGCGAGGCACCTTGATGTAGACGGCAATGCCCAGGAAGATGACCAGGGCAACCGTGGCCCAGAGCGTCGCGAGAGATGTGGCGTCCATGATGCGCTCCTCACCGGGCCACGGATTTGACCGCGGCCGCGATCTCTGCCTTGCTGGCCTTGCCGCCAACCAGGGCTTCGACAATCGCCGAAGCGGTGTCCTCGGCGATGCTGCCGACTTCCTTCATGGCATTGGCCTTGATGGAAGAGATGCGGGCCTCGGCTTCGCCAAGCTTGGCGTCGAGCGCGGCCTCGACCTTCTTGCGAGCGGTGTCGGCCTCGGCCTTAGCCGCGTCGTTGGCCTGCTGGCCGATCGCGTTGGCCTTGGTCTTGGCTTCCGCCAGTTCCTGCTCGTAGGCAGCAACGGCAGCGTCGGCCTCGCCCTTCAACTTGGCCGCCTGATCGAGATCCTGCGTGATGCGATCGTTGCGGACATCGATGATGCCGCCGACGCGCGGCATCACAACCCGCTTCAGGAAGAGATAGAACAGCCCGAAGGTGATCGCCAGCCACAGAAGCTGCGACGGGAACGTCGCCGGATCGAATGGCGGAAACGTGCCATGCGCTTCAGCAGGCACACCGGTGCTGGAATGCGTGTCGCCTTCCGTAGCAGCGTGGCTGGTATCGGCTGATGGCGCGGACTCTTGCGCAAAGGCAGATGTCACGAACATGGACTATCCCCGAAATTCAGGCCCGCCGCTCGCGCGGCCGGCCTGTCCAATCTTCCCGAGTGCTCAGCCGAACAGGGCCAGAAGCGCGATGAGAAGCGAGAAGATGCCCAGAGCTTCGGTCACGGCGAAACCGAAGATCAGGCGGCCGAACTGGCCATCGGCAGCCGACGGGTTGCGCAGTGCGCCCGCGAGGTAGCTGCCGAAGATGTTGCCGAGGCCAATGCCCGCACCACCCATGCCCAGGCAAGCGATGCCGGCGCCGATGTACTTTGCTGCTTCTGCGTCCATTTGTTCAACTCCTTTGGATCTAAAATTCCGTTGCGATTCCATCCGGCGCCAATGTTGGAAATTCTTGGGCCGGAAACTTTTGGACCTAGTGCCCGGGGTGCAGGGCGTCGTTGAGATACATGCAGGTCAACACGGCAAAGACGTAGGCCTGCAGGAAGGCGACCAGCAGTTCCAGTGCCGTCAGCGCCACCGCCATCGCCAGAGGCAGGATCGAGCCGGCGACGCCGACCGCGCCGAGCGCGCTCAGGCTGACCACGAAGCCGGAAAACACTTTCAGCGTGATGTGGCCGGCGAGCATGTTGGCGAACAGACGAACCGAGAGGCTGACCGGGCGCGACACGAAGGAGATCACTTCGATCAGCACCACCAGTGGCAGCAGGAAGACCGGCACGCCATGCGGCACGAACAGTTTCAGGAAGCCGAGACCATGCTTCATGAAGCCGTAGACGACCACGGTTGCGATCACCAGCACGGCAAGGCCGAAGGTGACGATGATGTGGCTGGTGACGGTGAAGAAATACGGGAACAGGCCAAGCAGATTGGCGACGAGCACGAACATGAACAGCGAGAACACGAGAGGGAAGAACTTCATGCCTTGCGTGCCGGCGGCATCGCGCAACATGTTGCCGACGAACTCGTAGGCCATCTCGGAGACCGACTGAAGCCGCCCGGGAACCAGGCTGCGGCTTGACGTCGTGAGAAACAGGAATCCAGCCGCGACGATAACGGTTGCGACCATGAACAGTGCCGAATTGGTGAAAGACAGGTCATAGCCCCCGATGTCGATCGGAATCAGCTTGTTGATATGGAACTGGTGGATCGGATCGACCTTGTCAGCTGCCACGTTCAAACCCCGTCAATGCCGCGTACGGCCTCGTTACCATTACCGCACATGGTGCGCGGTCATTTCTTGTCGTCTTGGCCACGGCGCGATTTATCGCCCTGTCCAAATTCTGCCACAACGCCGGCGGAACGCATCACATTGAGCACTCCGGCGCCAAAACCAAGCAGCAGAAACACGATCAGACCCCATGGCGATGTCCCCGCCAGACGGTCGATGATCCAGCCGATGCCGGCACCCACCACCACCCCGGCGATAAATTCGCTGGAGAGTTTGAGCGCCTGACCGTAACCGGCCACACTGCCCGCTTTCGCGTCGTCTTTCCCCTCGAGCCGGCCCGGCCGCCTTGTCGCAAGCGAAGCTTCAAGGTCACGGCGGCGGCGCTCAAGATCGTCGTCGCGGATGTCGGGCTCATGCTGATTGCCGCGGCCGGTTTTTCCGGTTCCGTCTGGCCCATTCTTGTCGGCCATCGCACCCCCCCTGCCCGGTCAGACCGTCACCGTCCGTCCGCTTCTAAAGTCGCCGGCAACATAGTTAGAGGGTTTGCGCCCGTCAAGCCACGGGCGGAAGTTCATTGCCATGTATTTTAGGCAATAAAATCAATGAATTAGAAAGGTGCGACATCGTGCCCGCCATGATGACGAAGATGCATGGCGCGAATCCCCCGCGCAATGGCCCTTTGATCGGCTGCGCGCCACATCAAAGATCAGCGGCTACTCCGCACTCAGCTCCAGCCGCCGCCATAGGTCCGATAGAAGATATGCAGGCCGATCTTGGTCATCTTCTGCATCGTGCGCGCCCAGCCGGGATGGACATATTGCGCATAGTAGTGGGTCGACGATCCGACCTCCGGGATGAAGATCTTGCCGGCAGTGACGGCCATGGCGATCTCCTTGGCGGTCTTGTAGGCGGCTGGGCTATCGATGCGCTTCTTCCTGCCGTCGCAGGCGAAGGAGAACTGGCAGCGGTTGAACCAGCTGTCGTTCTGGTAGACGACGCCGCAGATCGAATTCGGATAGGTCGGGTTGCGGACGCGGTTGAGGATGACCTGGGCGACGGCGGCCTGGCCGCGCACGGATTCGCTCCTCGCCTCGAAATAGATGCCGTTGGCAAGGCATGCCTGCTCCTTCTGGGAGAAGACACTGGCGGGCAGCGGGTTCTGGATCCACGAATGATCGCCCTTGGCCATCGGCGGAATGAAGCGGCCCTCATTGGGCTGCTCGTCCTGAAGCAGGGCTTCGAAGGGCGATGCCTTGGCATAGTCAGGCTCGGACTGCGCGTAGGCGGTGGCCAGCACGTCCGGATGGTCGTTGTTGACCAGCGCTGCCAGCATGGCCGGCACGCCGGGATCCGGCTTCCTGTCCTCGCGCGCATGGAATGCCGCGGCGATCTGGATTTCCTTGCCTTTGATCTGCGGCTTGGCGAAAGCCATTTTCAGGCCGCTGTCCATGCTGGGCCGCAGCAAGGAGGAGGTGCGCTCGAAGATCGAGCCGGCGTTGAAGTTCTTCGGCGGTGCGACGGGAGACATCTGGACGATGCGCCCTTTCTTCTCGGCGCGCACGACGCGGTCCTCATCGGGCGTGCCGCTGACCTTGCCGCCCTTGCCGCGAAACGACACGTTGCCGACACCGGCCAGGTGGACACCCGATCCGGAGATGGAGCCGGTGACATCAGAATCGACAAAGGGCATCTCGGCCGCATGGGTCGAGCCGGCGACGGATTTCTCGACATAGGAATTCCAGCGGGTGTTCGCTTCGAGGCCGGAGACAAGGCTCGTCATGTCCTGATAGGCGACGATGGTCGGAAAGCCGATCCAGATGCCGAGACCGATGACGAACGGGGGCAGAAAGCCACGTCTTCTCTCACCGGCGGCGGCAACCAGCCGCTTCAACACACGTCGATGCACGGAACACTCTCCAGGAACGCGACAGACCCCACTGGAGAGCAAAATGATGCATTAACCTTGATGGGACGTTAACGGCTTCGATCGGATTGTTCTCAGCCGGCTTCAGGTCGTGGTTCCGAAGTCGGGCGGTTTTGCGGCCGAACTCAGGCCGGACGCAGGAAGATCGGCCGGGCGATCAGCGCGCAGATGGCGGCCGCCAGCCAGACGCCGGACCAAGACCAAAGGTGCAAGAGCCCCGGAATGGCCACCGGCACCAGGAAGAAGCCTACGAAAACAAAGGTGTTGGCAAGGCTGAGCGCGGTCCCGACATGGCTGGCCCCGGCAAGGGTGGCAAGCTCGGTGTAGGCGACGCCGTGCCAGGAAGAGACCGAGATGCCTGCGACAATTAGCACGACTGGAAGGACCGCCAACCAGATGAGCTGGCCGCCCGGAACGGTTGGGCCGAACAGGACCAGCAGCCAAAGCATGGCGAAGGCAAGGGCGCTGAACGCGCTGCACAAGCGAAGAAATTGGCGGCGGTTGCCGTGACGGTCGGTGAAGCGGCCGCTCCAGATGCGCATGACCATGGCGCCGATCTGAACGGCGGCGAGGCTCGCGCCGATTGCCGCCGTTCCCAACCCAACGAAATCGTGCAGGAACACGGAAGCGAAGGGGAGCACGGCCACCTGCGGAAAGCAGAGCAGGCCGATGGCGGTCGCGATACGCCAGACATCGCGATTGCGCAGCGGCGCCGGTCCGGCCACAGCCGAAGCGAGATGGCCCTCGCCCGCCGTCGGCGGCTCGTGCAGCCAGCGCCAGGCGAACAGGGCAGACAGAGCGGATGCGCCCGCCAGCACCCCGAACACCGCGCCAAAGCCGAAAGCCAGCGCAAGCGAGGGCAGCACGAGCGCGCCAAGGCCACCGCCAAGCGGCACCGCCGTCTGCCTGACGCTCATGGCGAAGCCGCGCTCGTTTTCCCGAAACCAGCCCATGATGGCGCGGCCGCTCGAACCGTTGACGCTGCCGCCGAGCAGTCCGGTGATGAGCAGGCTCGCGGAGAGCAGCGTGACGCCGGGAATACCGGACTTTGTCGGCACAACCAGCATCGCCATGACCAGGAGCCACGCCGCCGTCGCGCAGAGCCCGATCAGGAGCACGCGGCGGTCGCCCCAGCGATCGGTGAGCAAACCCCAGGGCAGTTCGCTGAGCGCGACCCCCAGCCCGAGAAGGCCGAGCGCCAGGCCGAGCTCGGCATTGCCCAAATGATAGCCCTGGCGAAGAACGACCGCCGTCGCCGGGATGCCGGAGAACGTAGCCGAGAAGGCGGCATTGGCGGCAACGCCGATGCCCAGAACCTTCCAGCGATGGCCCGGCTTGAAAACCCTCCCGGCGGAACCGGTATCTTCCAGGAGCTTCGGCGACTGCCGATCGGTGCAATTGACGATGGCGGACATGATTTCATTTCCCGTGCTGGCCAGTGGTCCGGCCTTGACGATCTGTCCCTACCGCCATAATTTCATCCTGAAAATCAGGAAGTTTTGAACTTACAATCCTGAAAATCGGGACTTCAGATATGCGACGCGTAACTTTCGACCTCGACGTCCTGCGCAGTTTCGTCACCGGTATGGAGCTGGGCAGCTTTGCCAAGGCGGCTGACCGGCTTGGCCGGTCGACGTCGGCGGTCAGCGCGCAATTGAAGAAACTGGAAGAACAGGCGGCGACGCCGATCTTCCGCAAATCAGGACGCGGCCTCGCTTTGACCGAGGCCGGCGAGACCATGCTCGGCTATGCGCGCCGGCTGATCGAATTGAATGACGAGGCGGCATCCGCCATCCACGATGTCGAGCTGGAAGGCTGGGTACGGCTCGGCTTGCAGGAAGATTTCGGCGAGGCGGTGCTGCCGGACGTGCTCGGCCGATTTGCCCGGGCGCACCCCAAGGTGAAGATCGAAGCCAGGATCGCACGCAGCCACGACCTTGCCGAAAGGGTCATGTCAGGCAGCCTCGACATCGCGCTCGCCTGGCACTGCGGCGAAACGCTGCCCTACAGCCAGCATGTCGCCGATGTGCCGATGCGCTGGATCGGGCCGGCAAAGCGCATCGAGACCAGCCTGCGCGACGGTGAGCCGCTGCCGCTGGTGGCGCTCGAAGCGCCATGCCTTCTGCGCACGGTGGCAACCGAAACGCTCGACCGCGCCGGGCTGTCGTGGCGGATGGCCTTTTCCAGCCCGAGCCTTGGCGGCATCTGGGCAGCGGTGGCGGCGGGGCTGGGGCTGACGATCCGCACCGACATCGGCCTGCCGGCCAGCGTCAGCGCAATGACGCCGGAGATCGCCGGGCTGCCGGCATTGCCCAAAATGGCGTTGGTGCTGCACCAGAAGGATGCTGAACTGGATCCGGTGGCAGCGCGGCTAGCCGACATATTGTTGCAGGCGGCGTTGCAGGCGCTGCCACGGGACGAGCGGTTGAAGGAGGTCGCTTAGACAGCCGGAAAGGTATCCAGTGTCGCGTTCCGTCCCCTCTGTCCTGCGGACATCTCCCCCGCAAGGGGGGAGATTGGATGTCGCGAGTGCTCTCGCGAATCTTCAACGTTGCAAGAAAGGCGCCGTCAGAACGAACTGCTGATCTCCCTCCTTGCGGGGGAGATGGCCGGCAGGCCAGAGGGGGGTGCTGTCCCGCCAACTTTGCGGAGAATTCCCGCGAGCAAAGAGGCTCATTCGAGCCCGACCGCTTATTTGCGCTTGTTGGACCTGCCGGCGAATGGATTGTCCGACGTGCGCAGCGCGATGCGGATCGGCACGCCGGGCATGTCGAAGGCTTCGCGCAGGCTGTTGGAGAGATAGCGGACATAGGATTGCGGCATCGCATCGGGCCGCGAGCACTGGACAACGAAACCCGGCGGCCGGGTCTTGGCCTGGGTGACGTATTTGACCTTCAGCCGGCGCCCGGCCACGGCAGGCGGCGGGTGGTGTGCCAGGATGCCTTCCAGCCAACGGTTGAGCTTGCCGGTCGAGACGCGGCTGTTCCACACCTTGTGCGTCCTGATGACGGCATCCATCAGCTTGTCGAGGCCGCGCCCGGTCTCGCCGGAGACAGGTACGGCCTGGAGGCCGCGCGCCTGGGGAAGAAGCCGTTCCGTCTTCTCTCGCAGTTCGGCCAGAAGTTCCTGGGGATGGTCGATCAGATCCCATTTGTTGAAGGCGATCACCGGCGCCCGGCCTTCCCTGATGATCAGGTCGGCGATCTGCAGATCCTGCTTCTCGAAGGGGATGGTGGCGTCGAGCACGATGATGACGATCTCGGCAAACCGGATGGCGCGCAGACCGTCCTGCACCGACATCACTTCCAGCTTTTCATGAATCCTGGCCTTGCGGCGCATGCCGGCTGTGTCGAACAATTTCAGGCGGCGACCATGCCAATCCCAATCGACCGAGATCGAATCACGGGTAATGCCGGCTTCCGGTCCGGTGAGCAGCCGCTCTTCGCCGATCAGCGCGTTGATCAGCGTCGACTTGCCGGCATTGGGACGGCCGACGACGGCAATGCGCATCGGCTTGGTGTCGTCATAGGTGTGCTCGGCATCCGGATCGGCGATATCCTCGCCGATCAGCACCTCGCCGGCAGCGACGTCTTCGTCTTCGCCATCTTCTTCTTCGCCGAAGGCGCGCGCTTCGCCGAGCGCGCCGATCACGGCGTCGCGCAGGTCAGGCAAGCCCTGGCCATGCTCGGCCGAAACCGGGATCGGCTCGCCAAGGCCGAGTTCCCAGGCCTCCAGCATGCCGCCCTGGGCGCCCTTGGCCTCGGCCTTGTTGGCGACCAGCACGACCGGCTTGCCGGACTTGCGCACGATCTCGGCGAAGGTCCTGTCGTCGGGCAACAGGCCGGACTTGGCGTCGATGGTGAAGAAGATCAGGTCGGCATCCCGGATGGCGATCTCGGTCTGCGCACGCATGCGGCCGGGCAAGGTCGAGGCGCCCGCGTCCTCGAAGCCGGCGGTGTCGATGACGTCGAAATGCAGGTCGTAAAGCTTGGCGGCATGGACGCGACGGTCGCGGGTGACGCCCGGCGTGTCGTCGACGAGCGCCAGCTTCCTTCCCACCAGCCGATTGAAAAGAGTCGATTTGCCGACGTTAGGTCTGCCGATGATGGCGACTTTGAAGGTCACGACGCACTGCCCGACCCGCGGATCAGCTCGGACATCAATGTTGCGCGCTCGCGGGTGTTGCGCGGCGCGCCGTCATCGGCGGCGATCTGGTCGAACAGTTTCAGCGCATCCTGCGTCTTGCCTTCCTTCCAGGCGGAAAGGCCGAGTGCCTCGCGCGCCGTGTGGCGTAGCGTGTTGGTGTCGGATGTCAGCGCCTCGACACGGCTGGAGACGTCGGCAAAGGAACCATGGTCGACGAGCAGCAGTGCTGCCCGCAGCCGCGCCATGTCGCGAATTCCCTGGGGAATGGCCGTATCCGCGGCGACTTCGTCGAAATCCTTGACGGCGGCGGGGACATCGCCCTTGTTCGCTTTGACGGTCGCGCCGCGCATGCGGGCGAGCAGCGGATAGGCGCCGTAGCCATCCTTCTCCAACTGATCGAGCGCAGTCAGCGCCTCATCGTTCTTGCCGTCATTGGCGAGCTTCAGCGCCTGCGAGAACGCATCGCCCGAGCGGTTGGCGCGCGTCTCGTCCCAATAGCGATAGCCGACGAAGGCGGCAGTGCCGAGCACCACGAGGACCGCAACGACAATCAAGGCCGGGCCAAAACGGTCCCACAGCGCCTGTGCCTGCTCGCGACGGATCTCGTCGTTGACTTCACGGATAAAACTGTCGTCGGACATCAATCAAACCATTCCTGCCCGGTCGGGCCCTTTGTCAGCCCGCGTTTTAGCGAAATTTTGCCGGCATGGAAGGGGTTCAACCGGAAAATCGCCTATTGTCCGGGGCAAACGGATGTTTGCCCCGGACAGGCAGCCGAAAAGACCAATCGCACCCACGCCACATTTAGGCGATAGCCGGCTTGCAGACATTCCCCGAGTGAAGATCAGATTGCCTATGCTTCGTCCGTTCCGCGTTGTTGCGTTTTCGCTTGCGGCACTCGCCGCTGCCGGTGGGGCTTTGGCCGATCCACCGGCGCCGGCAAAGCCGAAACAGGTCGTCATCATCTCGTTCGACAGTGCCCGCGACATTTCGCAGTGGAAACGCAGCCGGGCACTGGCTGAGCGCACCGGCGCGCACTTCACCTATTTTCTCTCCTGCGTCTTCCTGCTGTCAACGGAGACACGCAAGGAATACACCGCACCGGGCAAAGGCGCCGGCAAATCCAACATCGGCTTTGCCGCCTCGAAGCAGGAAGTCACCGAGCGACTCGAACAGATCGGCCTTGCCGCGCATGAAGGCCACGATATCGCCAGCCATGGCTGTGGCCATTTCGACGGCAAGGACTGGAGCAAGGCCGACTGGCTGAAAGAGTTCAGTTCGTTCGAGCACATTCTCGAGAACGCCTATGCGATCAACGGCATTGCACCCGAACCACAGGGCTGGCGCGATTTCGCGCGGCATGCGGTGGTCGGCTTTCGCGCGCCGTATCTGTCGACCGGCAAGGCGCTCTATGAAGCGCTGCCGGCGGCCGGATATCAATTCGATGCCAGCGGCGTCTCGCAAGGCCCTGCCCGACCGACGGCCAGCAACGGCATCGTGCACTTTTCGCTGCCGCAGATTCCGGAAGGACCGAAGTCACGGCCGGTGATCGCCATGGACTACAATCTCTATGTCAGGCATTCCGGCGGCTTCGAGCGGCCAAGCCAGGCGGACGAGTTCGCCAACCGGACCTATGCTGCCTTTCGCGCCGCCTTCGACAAGCAGTATGCCGGCAAGCGCATTCCGCTTGAGCTCGGCTTCCACTTCGCGCTGATGAATGACGGCGCCTACTGGAACGCGCTGGAGCGCTTTGCCGGCGACGTCTGCGTCAAAGCCGATGTCGAATGCATCAGTTTTCGCGATTATGTTTCGCGACAGGACGCTGGCCAAAGGCAGGTCTCGGTCGGCGGCTGAGCCGCCAACCCGGTTCGATTTCCAAAGCCTCGGTTTTTAGGCTGGGTCCTCGGCGCTCTGTCTTGCCAGATAGCGCTGGTCGATTTCAGGCAATGGCTCGCCTTGCAGCGTCGCTTCGAAGGCACGCAGGCGCTTGTGGACAGATTGCAGCTCGACGATGGTCGACCAGGAGGAGAGCAGAAACTGCAGCGACCCCGTCACCTTGCCGAATGCGTTCGAAATCTGGTTCAGCGCGCCGAACGTTATCTTGTGCGCCACCAGTGAGGGACCAAGGATCAGCAGCGAGAAAATGTTGTCGGCCTGCAGGTAGGTGTAACGGACGACGTTGAAATAGATGTAGTGGAAATACAGCCTGAAATAATTGTGACGAACATTCTCGAACAGCTCGGCGGTGGTGGCCGGCTGGGCGCGGTCCGCATGATCCTCGCCGTAGACGAGTTCCTTGCGGTAGGCGGCTTCGACACGCTGGTTGCGGAACTGCAGCCCTGGAAGTTTCAGACCGGCAACCATGACCGAGATCGTCCCGAACAGACACCAGGCAAGGGCCGCGACAACCAATGGCTGCGGGATCGCGCCGATAATCGGCAACTCAGTGATATGGGCCTGCAACTGGATCATGACCGGCAGGAATGCGATCAATGTCATGATCGACTGGACGAAGCTGGAGCCGAGGTCTTCCATGATCTGCGAGAACCGCATCGTGTCTTCCTGGATACGCTGCGAGGCACCCTCGATATGGCGTAGCCTGCTCCAATTCTCGACGAAATAATTGTTCATCGCCGTGCGCCAGCGGAAAATCCAGTGGCTGACGATGAAGGCATTGACCACCTGCACATTCATGCCGACCAGCGCGAGCCACGAAAAATCCGCCAATCCGATATAAAATTCGCTGTTGGTCGACTTTCCAGTCCCCGACATCAGTCCCTGCACATAGTCGAAGAATGGTCCGTACCAGGCGTTGACGGCGACACTGACCTGCACATTGAAATAGATGAAGAACAGGATGACCGCGGTCATCAGGATCGACCAGCGCTGCCACGGATGCGGCGAATACCAGCTCCAGAATGCGTAGAAGACGGCCACGCAGAACACGAAATAGAGATAAAACCATAGAAACGGCGGCGACATGAGGATCGCGATGCCGATGATGGGCGGCGCACCGGCCACTGCGGGCGGCAATCCGAAAACCGCCCCCAATTGTTCACCACCGAAAAACCAGAACAGGATTGCCGCAAGGCTCCAGAGGGCGGCCGAAGAGAAGAAGAGCTTCGGCTGCGGGAAAAAGGATACGAACACTGTGGCGAATTCCTCGATCTAGGCGCAAATCAGCTGACGGCAGCGGGCATAAAGTCACACATTAGTAGGAAAGAAAATGCCTGTGCCCGATGCCCGGCACAGCAAGCCCACAATCATGGCGATTTTGGCGCAGCCGACCATGTGATGGCGCCGGAGACGACCAGCACGATTGCGGCGGTGATCGAGGCGAGGAAGAAATCGCCGGACATTTGCGCCAGAAATCCGGCCGCGACCGGCCCGATGATCTGGCCAAGGCCGAACGCAGCCGTCATCAGGGCAAAGATCCGGCGCGGCGCGCTTGGCGCCTGCTGCCGGGCGGCCTGCAGGCCAAAGGCGGTGATGGCAATGAAGGTGCCGCCGAGCAGCACGCCGGCAAGCAGCGGCCCGGTGGCGCCGCCGATGGCGACGCTGGCGGTGACGCCGGCAACTTCGATGAAGCACGCCAGCGCATAGGCGGCATAGAGGCCGGTCCGCGCCGCGATCTTCTGCCAGAACCAGACCGAGGGAAAGCCCGCAAGACCGGCGACCATCCACACAATGGCCTCGAAGACGCGGCTGCCGCCGCCTTGCCGGACGATGGCGACCAGGAATGTCGCCGTCACCACATAGCCAAAGCCGAACAGGCCGTAGGCGATGATGACCTTGACCAACGACCGGTCCATCCGCAGTGCCGGCTCGCGGGGGACTTCGCCGTTGCCGAGCGGACCCTCATTGACCAACAGAGCCACGAGGACGAAACCGCAGGCCGAAATCGCCGCCGACCATAGCCAGCCTGCCGCCCAGCCCGAATGCTCGGCGACCAGCACCGCCATCATCGCCGCCGATGCCGCTATGCCGAGCCCGACGCCGCCGAAATGCCAGGCCTGCAGGTCGTTGCGACCGGCAGCCGCGATATGGCTGAACACGATGCTGGCCATGAACACCATGACGAAGGCGCTGGCCAGACCGGCCAGAAAGCGGATGGCGAGAAAGGCCGCCATCGCTTCGGTCAGCCCCATCAGCGCGGCAAGGACCGCACTGGCGCCAAGCCCCGCCAGCATCAGCAGGCGCTCGCGCCCATGCGCCCAGCCGCCCGCCGCCGCCAACGCGCCGACGAGATAGCCGAGATAGTTGGCCGAGGCGATCCAGCCGGCATCGGCCGGCGACAGATGCAGTTCCTGCATCATGCCGGGCAGGATCGGCGTGTAGACGAAACGGCCGATGCCCATGGCAATCGCCATGGCAATCATGCCGGCGAAGGCGAAACGCAGCGCTGTCGAGGTGGCCGATGTCATTGCACTGCACAATAAGTGCAGGGATCGCTGAAACAATCGCCATCTGTTGGGCCAGTGCGTGCGCGGGACGCGGTGCTCGCCTCGACTTTCCCCAAGCCGAACGCTTCGCGCCTGCTCAGCAGCGACCGCCGGCGCGTAGCGGAGCCGTTTCGTGCACTGTCCGCCGTGCCGTCAGCCTGAACGGCACATCGCCCAGTTCGCGCTCCGACATGGTGTTCAGCACCGGATGCGAAAGCGGATCGATCAGCCATCTCTGCGCCTCGCCGTCCGGGCGCGGCTCATACGGCCTGCTCGCAGTGAAAAAGACCTTCAGCGACGACGACAAAATCCCTAACATTTCCGGCTCCACAGGTCTGTCTCTCCCGACAAAATCTGCCGTTTCGATATGCCTATCAATTGAGATTTCAGCCGGATCAGTTTAGAAAAACTCAATGGCCATGCTCAACCGCGTCCATCTCAACGGCCTCCGCGCCGTCGAAACCGTTGCCCGTCTCGGATCGCTGGCGGCGGCGGCCGGTGAGCTCAACGTTTCCGTCAGCGCCGTCAGCCAGCAGATCAGCCGTACCGAAAAACAGCTCGGCCAGGCGCTGTTCGAGCGAACGGCGAGCGGTCTGGTGCTGACCGAATTCGGCGCCGTCTTCGCGGCCCGCCTCGGTGCTGGATTTCGTGAGCTTTCCCAGGCCGTGGCCCTGGCCGACGAGGCTACGCAATGCACATTGGTGGTTTCGGTGGCGCCGGCCTTTGCCTCGAAGTGGCTGTTGCCCAGACTATCTCGCCACTTCGACCGGCATCCCAAAGTGCTGCTGCGCATCGACGCTTCGGTGCGGCTGGCCAATCTCGATCACTCGGACATCGACATCGCCATCCGGCTCGGCGACGGCAAATGGCCGGGCGGACGCACGGAACTGCTCTTGGCGCAGGAAGTCTTCCCGGTCTGCGCGCCGGCGATCGCCCAAAAACTGAAGTCGATCGAGGATCTTGCCCAGACCTGCGCGATCACCGACGAGCGGGCAATGATCAACTGGGAAAGCTGGTTCGAGACAGCAGGCGTTCCGCCTGTCACCTTCCTCAAGGGTGCGCGTTTCACCGACCCGATGCTGTGCCTGGAATCGGCGATTGCCGGCCATGGCGTGATGCTGGGCTGGCAATTGCTTGCCGCGGATGCGCTGACCGACGGGCGGCTGGTGGCGCCTTTCGGAATCCGCGCCCAGAGCGGGCTCGGCTATTGGCTGGTGACCTCGTCCGTCAAGGCGGAAAGCCGCAAGGTCCGTGATTTCAAGGTCTGGATCAGGGAAGAGATCGAGGCAACCATGGCGCGGTTCGGGTCCGTAAACCCAGAACCCGCCGGCGCGATCGCGGTGGAAAGGACGGAGGCACCGAGCTATGTAGAGTCGGACATCAAACTACGACAGGCAGGATCATGACCACACATTCGCGCGGCGTTTCCGCATCGATCGACCCGGTGAAGCTCGACAGGCTGGCGGAAGTCGCCATCAAGGTCGGACTGCAATTGCAGCCGGGGCAGGATCTGGTGCTGACTTCGTCGATCGCGGCACTGCCGTTGACCAGGCGGATCGTCGAGCACGCCTACAAGGCCGGCGCCGGGCTGGTGACGCCGATCTTCAACGACGACGAGATGACGCTGGCCCGCTACCGCTTCGGCGCCGATGCGAGCTTCGACCGCGCCGCCGGCTGGCTCTATGAAGGCATGGCGAACGCCTTTTCCAACAATGCGGCCAGGCTTGCCGTGCGCGGCGAGGATCCATCGCTGTTGTCGGCTCAGGATCCGGCGAAAGTGGCGCGCGCCAACAAGGCGAATTCGATGGCCTACCAGCCGGCGCTGGAAAAGATCACCGGCTTCGACATCAACTGGAACATCGTGGCCTATCCGGACCTCGCCTGGGCCAGGCAGGTTTTTCCTGACGATGCCGACGATGTCGCGGTCGTGAAGCTCGCCGACGCCATCTTCGCCGCGTCGCGGGTCGATGTGGAGGACCCCATCGGCAATTGGAAGGCGCACAACGCGGCGCTGCGCAGCCGCACCGAATGGCTCAACGGCCATGATTTCCATGCGCTGCACTTTGCCGGACCCGGCACCGACCTGACGGTTGGACTGGCGGACGGCCATGAATGGATGGGCGGCGCCTCGACCGCCAAGAACGGCATCACCTGCAACCCCAACATCCCGACCGAGGAAGTCTTCACCACGCCGCATGCAAGGCGGGTCGAGGGTCATGTCTCCTCGACCAAGCCGCTGTCCTACCAGGGCACGCTGATCGACGACATTTCGGTGCGTTTCGAAGAAGGCAGGATTGTCGAGGCCAAGGCATCGAAGGGCGAGGATGTGCTGAAGAAGGTGCTCGATACAGATGAGGGCGCGCGCCGCCTCGGCGAAGTAGCGCTGGTGCCGCATTCCTCGCCGATCTCGGCAAGCGGGCTGTTGTTCTTCAACACGCTGTTCGACGAGAACGCCGCCTGCCATATCGCGCTCGGCCAGTGCTATTCGAAGTGCTTCGTCGACGGCGCCTCGCTCAGCCAGGACGAGATCGCGGCGCGCGGCGGCAACAAGAGCTTCATCCACATCGACTGGATGATCGGTTCGGACAAGATCGACATCGATGGTGTCCACAAGGACGGCGCCCGCGTGCCCGTCATGCGCAAGGGTGAATGGGCTTGACCGTACGGAGGGTGCGATGGCCTTCGACCTGGCGGTCAAGCGTATCTACGAGCCACCCGCGCCCGATGACGGGCAGCGGGTTCTGGTCGACCGCATCTGGCCGCGCGGTGTCAGCAAGGAAGACGCTGCGCTGACGCTGTGGTTGAAGGACATCGCACCGAGCGACGACCTGCGAAAGTGGTTCGGCCATGCGCCGGCGCGCTGGCCGGAGTTTCAGGAGCGGTATCGTGCTGAGCTGGACGGGAACGGCGAGGCGGTGAGTGAATTGCGAGGCTTGATCAGCCACGGCAAGGTGACGCTGCTCTATGGCGCGCATGATGAAGCGCATAACAATGCGGTGGCGCTGGCGGGGTATCTCAGCGCAAGCGCTCACAATTAGCCATCGTTAGCCAGACCTTCGTCATCCTCGGGCTTGACCCGAGGATCCATGCCGCGACCTCAGTCGAAAGGCGCAGCGGAGCAGAATCTGCACCGTTGCAACACGGATAGATCACGGCATGGATCCTATGGTCTGCGCTGCGTCGCTCCGCTCCTTGCTTCGCCATAGGATGACGAAGTGAGGTGTATGCGCTGCCCTACTTCACCACCGCCTCATAAACATCAGCCTTGAACCCCACCAGAATCCGATCCCCAACCTCCAGCACCGGTCGCTTGATCACGGTCGGCTTGGCCAGCATCAGCGCCTTGGCCTTCTTTTCGTCGAGGCTCTGCTTGTCGTTGTCCGGCAGTTCGCGAAACGTGGTGCTACCCTTGTTGAGCAGCTTTTCCCAGCCGACCTTGCCCGCCCAGCCATCCAGCCGCTTCGCGTCCAGTCCCTCTGCCCTGAAATCGTGAAACCTGTAGGCCACGTCATGGCCTTCCAGCCAGAGGCGCGCCTTCCTGACCGTGTCGCAGGTGGTGATGCCGTACATGATGATCGTCAAAACAGTGGCCCTTCCGATTTCGAATCTGACCGCAGATTAAGGACGCTCTGCGCGCTTTGCCAGCGCTCCCCGGCATGCCTTCGGTTTTGCCCTTGCCAACACTAAGGAATTTCCCTAAGTATTTTGACAGCGCCTCAGGACCAACCAATGACAAGCCTTCAGACCACAACTCCGAGCCCTCCGCCGATCGACGGCATCTTTCGCGCACTGTCCGATCCGACGCGGCGACGCGTGGTGGAGCGGCTGAACCGCAGCCCTGCCTCGGTCAGCGAGCTTGCCCAACCGTTCGACATGGCCCTGCCCTCCTTCATCGAACATCTCAAAATCCTCGAAGGTTGCGGGCTGGTGCGCTCGCAAAAGACCGGCCGGGTCAGGACCTATCAACTGGCGCCCGAGCCGCTGAAGCTTGCCGAAAACTGGCTGGCCGAACAGCGCACGCTGTGGGAGCGCCGCCTCGACCAGTTCGACGCCTATGTGATGACCCTCAAGGAGACAGAAAAATGATCTATCCCCTCAAGCCGGATCCCAGACTGGACCTCGTGCTGGAGCGCGTCATCGATGCGCCGCGCGAATTGCTGTGGCGCGCCTTGACGACGCCGGAGCACGTCAAGCAATGGTTCACGCCGAAGCCTTGGATGATCACCGACTGCGAGATAGACCTCAGGCCGGGCGGGCTGTTCCGCACGCGCATGCAGTCGCCCGACGGAACCGAGGTCAACGACCGCCATTGCTGCTATCTCGAAATCGTGCCGAACGAGCGGCTGGTGTGGACGGATGCATTGTTGCCGGGTTACCGGCCGTCAGGGGAACCCTTCATCACCGCTGTTATCTCCTTGCAGCCGGACGGCAAGGGCACGCGCTACACCGCCACCGCCATCCATCGCGACGAGGCGACCCGCAACAACCATGAGGAGATGGGTTTCTTCAACGGCTGGGGCACGGTGGCCGATCAGCTTGGGCAGTACGTGAAGACGATCTGATCTTCCCACATGACGGCCAGGACGTTGTCTTGGCCGTCATGCTTGTTTTCAACCCGGGAGCGAAGAGAGCAGTCTCCCGGTGGCATTTCCGCCTCAATAATAGAAGCGCTCTTCGGTGATCTTGCCGTTCTTGACTGTGTAGAGGCCAACTTCATCCATGGTGACGCGCTCGCCGGTGGCCTTGGGCGTGATGTCGAACTTGAAGCGCACCGCGAACTGGTCTCCGTTGACATAGGGGCCCTCGACCGAGCCGCCATGCACTTCGTTGTTCTCCTGCCACCACTGGCCCTTCTGCTTGAGAGCCTCCTTGCCATGGGAGATGGCCATCGGCCCCGCCATGGCTTCGAGACTGACGATATCATCGGCATTGTACTTCTCGGCAGCAGCTTCGTTATCGCCCTGCTTGAGCAGTTCGGTGAAATCTTTGGCAATTTCCGCGATGGTCATTTGTGTTCCTCCTGTCAGACGCACTGCAAATGGGGAACAGCTTGCTGGCCTGCCACCATTGCCGGCACTACAGCTGACAAGCCGTGTCAGGACGATTGATATAGCGGCTGTATGACGACGATTTCTCACATGCCGGCTAGGGAATCGTCCTGACCGGTCAATTGCCAGGTCGCCGGACATTTGTATTCACCCTGGTGGCTACGGATCAGCGAAAAACTCCGCACTGTCCAGGATATCGGCTCAACGATCCGTTCCCGCACTTTTGGAACGCCCCTCCTGTCGCGAAGCAGCGTGACATGTGGCTCCAGCGAGGTCGTGATGAATGGCTTTAGCGGGCTGTCGTCAATTACGGCAGAGAGCTTGCGCCAGAAGGCTTGCAAAGTCGGCGAATGGTCGCTGCTGCGAAGCACCAGCGCCCCGCCGCCGAAAGCCGACAGGCGGTCGAAGCAAACATCGAATGGTGTGGCTTGCATCAGCAAGCCGACATGGCGGGCGATCTCCACCACACGCTTCTGTTTGCCGTCGCCAAGGCCGATCAGGGATATGTGCATTTGATCGGTTGGCGTCAGCCATCCCCGCAATCTCAGTTCCTGATTGTAGTGCTCAGCCCTGCGCCGCAGCATGGCATTGACCGGGTCTTCAACGAGAAATCCGTAAAACAGATGCGGCTCCCGGATCGGGCTCTGTCCTTCAAATCGGAAAAAGGTCTGACCGTTCTTCGCGGTTCCGTATGAAAATTGCCCACTCACAACCGATCTCGTCCGGCAGATTGTATCAAGCCGAGAAGCTTAGAACAAAAAGGGAACGAATCAAGTGAAAACAAAACCGGCGCTAATGGTTTCCGCATCAGCGCCCGCAAGCTTAACGGCGGAGCAAGCATTTTCGAGCAGGGGCCGAACCCTACGATCCGTAGCCGATGATGCCCTGACCTCCCGAAAATCGTGGATCGACCAGTCGACATACCCCCGGCCGTTGACCGACGGCTTGTAGCCACCGCGCGGCGTGTGCTCCGGTTATTTAACGTCGACAAAATTAGCTTGGTAGCACCGGGCAGTTGGCACCACGGCGCAGGCTGATATGCGCCACGTCTCCGACGCTGAATTGGGAACCCTCGGCCTGGCGCGGCGCATCGATGACAACAGGCGCGCCCTGCCCGAGTTCGGCATGAAGGCGCAGCGTGCGACCGTGAAAGACGACGCTGTTGACGCGCGCCGGCGCGGTGCCGGGCGCGGCCTCGGTCATCGCCAGCAAATCCTCCGGACGCACGCCGATGGTGCGGGTGGCGCCCTCGGCAGGTGCCTCGCTAGTTTCAGAAATAGCCTCCAGCGGCAGGGCGCCGGCGGCGAAGCGCAGGCGATCGCCGTCTCGGCCGACGAAGCGCGATTGCAGGAGATTCATGGTGCCGATGAAGCTCGCCACAAACTTCGTGGCGGGCCGGTCGTAAAGGGTGGCCGGCGGCGCGATCTGCTCGATGCGGCCCTTGTTCATGACGACGATGCGGTCGGAGATCGACAGCGCTTCGGTCTGGTCGTGGGTGACCATGACGAAGGTGGTGCCGAGCCGCGACTGCAGCCGCTTCAGTTCAACCTGCATCTGTTCGCGCAGATGCGCATCGAGCGCCGACAGCGGCTCGTCGAGCAGCAGCACGCGTGGTTCGCAGACGATGGCACGCGCCAGCGCGACGCGCTGGCGCTGGCCGCCCGACAGTTCGGAGACGCGGGCGCCAAGCTTGTCGGCGAGACCGACCATGTCGAGGGCTTCGCCGGTTCGCTTTGCCTGTTCGGCTCCAGACAGTTTGCGCAGTGACAGACCGAAGCCGACATTTTCGGCGACATTCATGTGCGGGAACAGCGCATAATCCTGGAACACGGTGTTGACCGGCCGGTCGAAGGGCCGAAGGGCCGTGATATCGCGACCATCGAGCAACACCTTGCCGCTCGACGGGCTTTCGAAACCGGCGATGACGCGCAGGCTGGTGGTCTTGCCGCAACCCGACGGCCCGAGCAGCGTGACAAACTCGCCGCTGATAATGTCGAGGTCGACGGCGTCGAGCCCGACGATGCCGCCAGGAAAAATCTTCGAGACCGCCTGCAGCCGCACGAGTGGATCAGGCGCCATCGCGAACCTCGGACGGCTTCGTGGTGTTGACCCAGAGGATCTGGCAACGCTCGGTGCCCGGATTGCGGAAGGCATGCAAAAGCGTGCTCTTGAACGCAAAACTGTCGCCGGCCTTCAGCACGTAATTTGTCGAATCCACCACCAGTTCGACCTCGCCGGCCAGCACGAAGCCGAATTCATGGCCGGCATGGGCATAGGCCTCGGCCGTGCCGCCGCTGGCTTCCACCGTCACCAGCATGCCGGTCAGCGTCGCGCCCGGGGGTGACAGCAGCGCCTTGGCAATGCCTTCCGACTTCACCGGGATCTGCCGCCGCTTGTCGGCGCGCACGCAATAGAGATCGTTGGCCGCATCGTTGCCGTCGGCGATCAGCGCCGACGGCTCGATGTCGAGGGCGGCGGCGAGCGGCCAGATCACCTTGACGCGCAGCGAGGACATGCCGCGCTCGATCTGGCTGAGCGCCCCGATCGACACACCAGCTTTTGCCGCAAGATCGGCCAGCGACAGATTGCGCTCCAGCCGCAGCGCCCGCACGCGCCGGCCGACCCGCACATCGGCATCGTCCTTCGGCTTCTCAGCCGGTTCGTCCAGCATGTCCATTTGTTAGTCCTTATTGCAGTGCTTAGGGCCGGTGGCGACCAAGGCCGGCTTCAGGGTTGGATAGCTATCGGGCGTCAGTGCTGCCCCTCATCGCCCTGCCGGGCACTTCTCCCCGTATAGTGACGGGGAGAAGTGGCTGGCCGCAACGCCGGCGCCATCCTTGCAACGCTGATGATTGGCGAAATGGGCGATGACAGCGTCCCTCTCCCCGTCACTATACGGGGAGAGGATGCCGGCAGGCAGGTGAGGGGCAGCGCAAACTTCGGCAATTGGTCGCCTCGAATACGGTTGAAACTCACCCGCCCGCCTTGACCTTTTCAAACATCTTGGCGAGGTCGTCATTCTGTTTCATCGGCCCGGTGAAGATGGTGGTCTTCAGCAACACCTCGGGATCGGATGGCAGCTGCAATTTCTCAAGTTCCTCCTTCGGCACGGTGGCGAAGGCGGAGTTCAGCGAGCTGCCGTAGCCATAGGCCTGGATCAGGTATTTGCCGGAGTCGGCATCCAGCCGGCTGTTGATGAAGTCATAGGCGAGATCGACATTCTTGGCGTCCTTGAGCATGACGAAGCCGCAGGCCCAGGTCAGCATGCCCTCCTTCGGCTTCATGAACTCGACCGGCACGCCCTGCTTCTTCAGCGACGTGGCGGACGCGTTCCAGGTCATGGCGGCGACCAATTGGCCGCTGGCCAACGCCTGTTCGACGGAGGTCATGTCGGTGGTGTAGTTGGAGAGCAGCGGGCGCTGCTCGCGCAGCTTCTCGGCCACCTTGTCCATTTGCTCCGGCGTCATGTCGAACGGATTGACGCCGGCGAGCAGTGCGGCAACGACCGGCGTGTCGTGCACGGCGTCGATCGTCGCCATGCGGCCGGCATACTGCTTGTCCCACAAAAGGTTCCAGCTCGCTTCCGGGTTCTTCACCAGATCGGTTCGGTAGAGGATCGAGGTGTTGCCCCAGTCCCATGGCACCATCCAGACCTTGCCGTCGCCGGCCTGCAGGTCGGGCAGGTTCTTGAACACCGGGAAGATCGAATCCCAGTTCTTGATGCGCTTGGTGTCGATCGGCTGCAGCAGGCCTTCCTTGTTCCAGCGCGCCACCTTGTCATAACAGGGATGCGCGATGTCGGGGCGGAAGCCGGCCTTGACCTTGGTGAAGGCGTCATCGTCGTCACCGAAGATGGAGGCCTCGACGCCATCGGGATGCGCGGCAAGGAAGCTCTTGTTGAAATCGGGCAGTTCATAGCCCGACCAGGTGAAATATTGCAGCTTGTCGCCGGCGAAAGCGACGGTCGACGACAGCGTCATCGCGAACGCCGTCAATCCAGCGCAAACAGTCTTTGCAGAGATCGATTTCAGGTCGAATGCCATTGCAGTTCTCCTCTCTTGGTTTGTTTTGGTTGTGATGGATCCGCGGGCTTTGGCGCCGTGGCGGACAGGCCGCGATGGCGCAGGATTTCAGCTGCTGCAGCGATGATGAAGGACACAGCCAGGATCGACGTGCCCAGCGCCATCACCGTCGGCAGCGACTTTGGAAAACGCAGCTGGCTCCAGATGTAGAGCGGCAGCGTCGGCTCGGTGCCGGCGAGGAAGAAGACGACGATGAATTCGTCGAAGGAGATCAGGAAGGCCAGCATGAAGGCCGAAACGATGGCCGGCAGGCTGAGCGGCAGCATGACCCGCCGGAACGTCGTCCAGTCGGAGGCGCCGAGATCGAGCGCCGCCTCGCGAATGGTTTTCGGGACGGCGGCGAAGCGGCTGCGCATGATCACCACGGTCGTCGGCAGCGCCACCAATATGTGACCGAGAACGATGGCGATGCGCGATGGCCCCAAACCAATGAGGTTGATGAGGATCAGCAGCGATATGCCGACGATGACGCCGGGGATCAGGATCGGCAGCCGGGCGATGGCGCTGATGGTGGCGGCCAGCGGCGAGCGGCCATAGAGGTCCATGTAGGATACGGTGATGCCGCACAGCGTCGCGCCCGTGGCGGCAATGGCGCCGATGACGAGGCTGTTCAAGAGTGCACCAGTCAGCGCCGAATTGCCGAACAGTGTCGCGTACCATTGCAAGGTGAAGCCTTGCAGTGGAAACGCTGCCTGGATCGAGTTGTTGAAGGAAAACAGCGGGATCAGCAGCACCGGCAGATAGAGAAAGACCAGATAGGCGACGACGTAGACGCCGAGCCAGCGGCCGCCTCCCTGCGTGCGTGCAGCGCTCATGTGCGGCTGCCAAATCTGCGGTCGGCGAAACGCGCGACCAGCACCACGCACAGGATGACCAGCATGACGGCGACGGAGAGTGCGGCGCCGAACGGCCAGTCATTGGCCTTGCCGAATTGCGCCTGGATCAGCGTGCCGATCATGGTGCTGGCCGGGCCGCCGACGAGCGCCGGCGTGACATAGTCACCGACCGTCGGCACGAAGACGACAAGGGCTGCCGCCAGCACGCCCGGCATCGAATTGGGCAGCACGACACGGCGGAAAGAGGTGAATGGCCGCGCGCCGAGATCGGAAGCGGCCTCGATCAGCGATTTCGGGATGGTGTCCAGCGCCACATAGATCGGCAGGATGGCGAACGGTGCATAGGCGTGCGCGAGCGTGACGACGACGGCGGCCGGCGTGTTGAGAAAGGCCAATGTCGGCTCGGACCAGATACCGCTTTCGATCAGCGCCGAGTTCAAAACGCCATTGTAGGCGAGCACGATCTTCCAGGCGAAGACGCGCAGGAGATAGCTGGTCCAGAACGGCAGCGTCACCAGGAACAGCAGCAGGCCGCGCCGCCGGCCGGCGTGGAAGGCAAGGTAGTAGGCGACGGGATAAGCGGTGACGACGGTCGCCAGCGTGACCAGAGCGGCAATGATCAGCGAGCGCAGCGTCACCGTCCAGTACAGCGGATCGGACACCACAGTGACAAAATTCGCCACGGTGAAGCCGGCGCCGAGCAGCGAACCGTCATTGCCGCGGAAGGCGAGAAAAAGCACGAGGCCGAGGGCAAACAGGATCAGCAGGAAAGTGACCAGAGCGCCCGGCAGCAGCATGGCGACCCGGAAGCCCTGAGAAGACCGGACCTCTGGCGCTGATGTTGCAACTAGGGTCGACATCCACCTGCCTATCGGGATTTTGAAATTGGCTTAGAGTTTTTCATATCCATGAAACTGTCAAGCAGAATCCTCTAACGGAACCCCAAGGAGATGAAGCGCCCTGGTCAGCGCTCCAACGCATCGAGCAGACGGTACCAGGCGATGGTCGCGGCGACGCCGACCTGACGGAAGGCGTGAAACGGGATCGGCCGGATCGGCGAGACCGGGAAAGGCAATTGCCTGGCGTCGCCACTTTGGAGGTAGCCGGCGATGCGCTCGCCAAGCGCGGTCATCAGGCCGACACCACGACCCTGGCAGCCGGCCACGGCCAGCAGGCCCTGCTCCGGCTCATGGATGTGCGGCAGATGGTCCGGCGTCATCGCCACGCGGCCGAACCAGCGCTTCTCGATGGCGACACCGGACAGCACGGGATAGAGCCGCCGCAGCGCCCGCTCGAGATGCGCCCAGTCGCCGGCGCTCGTCGGCAGCGCCATGCGACCCCGGCCGCCAAGCACCAGCCGGCCGTCGGCGCTCTTGCGGTAGTAGACGAGGATGCGCCTGGAGTCCGACACCGCCTGCCCTTCCGGCAGGATCGTGGCCGCCAGATCGGGCGACAGCGGCGCTGTGGCGATCTGAAAGGAATGCAGCGGCACGATCGTCTGAGCGAGACCGGGGATCAGACCGTCCGTATAGGCGTTTGTCGCCAGCACGACCGCCTTTGCCTGCAATTGCACCCCGTTTTCAGTTGAAACACGCCAAACGCCGGCGCTGTTGTCTAGCCGAACCACCTTCTGGTGTCCGGCTACCCTCACTCCAGCCGCGGTCGCGACCCGGGCAAATTCCGACGTGTAGGCGAGCGGATCGATCACACCGGCGCGGCGGTCGAGCCAGCCGCCGAGATAGCCCTGCGCACCGGTCCTGGCCGCGATCTCCGCTGCATCGAGCAACCGGACGTCGGCACCACGCGCGTGCCATTGCCGGTCGCGGTTCGCCGCCGCCTTCAGCGCGGCCTCCGTGTGCGCCGCCTGGATCCAGCCATTGCGGACGAACGGCACCGCCAGCTTCTCGTCGCGGATCAGCTCGAACACCGCATCGGCAGTCGACGCCGCGAAATTGACGAGCGCCTCGCCGCGCTCCGGGCCAAAATGCTCCAGCAGCCATTCCGGATCGTATTTCAGGCCGGGAATGACCTGACCGCCATTCAAGCCCGATGCGCCCTGGCCGATCTCGCCGGCGTCCAGCACCTGCACCGACAGGCCAAGCCGGGCGGCATGCAAGGCGGTCGACAAGCCCATGATGCCACCGCCAACGATGGCGAGATCGACACGTTCGCCATTGGGAAGCCATTGAAACGTGGAAGCTGTCTGTGGCTTGCGCCAGATCGGATCGGAGAATGCTGTCGCCAAAGGTCACCTGACTGCGCTGCGATTGGTGAAAATCCTAGTCAGAATTTCACAATTTTGAAAGAGCGCCCTGGCTTTCGTCTGTGGACTGCCGCCGAGACGATCGGAGACCCAGAGTTCCGATCGCCCGCGACGGGATAGACCTTTGACGGGAATCCGGTGAAAGTGCCGCGCCGATCCGGCCAACCCACATTGACGATCACTTCGCCACATTGTCGATCACTCAGAGGACAGAGCGCTATGACGAACCCGACCCACCTGCCCACAGAGGGCCTTTTTGTCGGACGCGCCAGAAGCAGCGATGCCGCATACCCGCTGGTCGTCGCGGTGCGCGATGGCACGGTCTTCGACATCACCTCGCGTGCGGCACCAACCATGCGCGACCTTTGCGAGATGGCCGACCCGGCTGGGCATGTCCGCTCGGCCGAAGGCAGACCGATCGGATCGCTCGATGACATCGCCGCCAACAGTTTTGAAACCGGGCGCGATCCAGCAAAACCCTACCTGCTCTCCCCGGTCGACCTGCAGGCGGTCAAGGCATCGGGCGTCACCTTCGTCGTCAGCCTGCTGGAACGGGTGATCGAGGAACAGGCGCGTGGTTCGGCTGAAAAAGCCGATGCCATCCGCGCCGACATCGCAGGACTGATCGGCCACGACCTGTCGAAGCTGAAGCCCGGTTCGCCCGAAGCGATGGAGATCAAGGCCAAGCTGATTTCGCGCGGCGCCTGGTCGCAATATCTGGAAGTGGGCATCGGCCCCGATGCCGAGATCTTCACCAAGTGCCAGCCGATGGCCTCGGTGGGCTTCGGCGCCGATGTCGGGCTGCACCCGGTGTCGACCTGGAATAATCCGGAACCCGAGATCGCCATGATCGCCGCCTCCAGCGGCCGGATCGTCGGCGCGACCATCGGCAACGACGTCAATCTGCGCGACGTCGAAGGGCGTTCGGCGCTGCTGCTCGGCAAGGCCAAGGACAACAATGCCTCGGCCTCACTCGGCCCCTTCATCCGCCTATTCGACGACAAATTCTCCATCGATGACGTCAAGCGCGCCGTCGTGCGCCTGAAAGTCGAGGGCGAGGACGGGTTCTCGCTGGAGGGCGCAAGCTCGATGGCGGAGATCAGCCGCTCGCCGGAGGAACTGGTCGCCGCGGCCATGGGGCCGCACCACCAGTATCCGGACGGGCTGGCGCTCTATCTCGGCACCATGTTCGTTCCGTCCAAGGATCGCGGCGAGAAGGGCAAGGGATTTACCCACAAGGTCGGCGACATCGTCACCATCTCGTCGGAAAAATTCGGCGCGCTGGTCAACCGCGTGCAGCTGTCGCCGGACTGTCCGCACTGGACCTACGGCGCCAGCCATCTGATGCGGGAGCTGGCCAGAGCCGATCTGATCTAGCAACTGGTGTCGTCGACGCCCTGCCAAGCGCTGCGGACCTGGTCCCGTGGGCGCAGGATGGTCGCCGGCGTGACCCTTGTCGGCGCAGGCCGCGTTCGCGCGACCCTAAACAATCACGCCAATTATCCGACAGTCGGAAAATCACCTCAGCTGATGCAATCTGATGGGACCGCTGATGACGCCCCGTCAGGCGCCCACTACACCTGCAGATGGAGGCTTGGCAGATGGAGGCTTGCCATCCGTCGAAAAAGGGGATGCTCTGACGCATTCAACCGGCGCTGGCAAAAAGACGCGGAACAAGGGACGGATTTTGAACTGACGATCTACAAACGGGAGGAAATCAAATGCTGACACGGCTAAGACTCGTTCTATACGGCCTGTTGGTGGCGCTGATGGTGGTACCAGCAGCGGCACAGGCCAAGACGTTCTACTGGATTTCGCACGGCGGTCCGGCCGATCCGGTCTGGACCTACTTCCTGGCCGGCGCCAAGCAATGGGCCAAGGACACCGGCAACACGGTCAACACCTCGTTCCACAATGGCGATGTCGCCTCGCAGCAGGAAGCGGTTCGCGCCGCCCTCTCCGCCAAGGCCGATGGTATCGTCACCACGAGCCCCGATCCGGGCAGCCTGATCGAGATCGTCAAGGAAGCGCGTGCGGCGAAAGTGCCGATCATCAATTTCAACACGCCTGATCCGAAGGCCGACTTCAACGCCTATGTCGGTGGCGACAATGTCACCTTCGGCAAGCATTGGGCGCAGTATCTGGTCGACAAAGGCCTGGTGAAGAAAGGCGACTTCGTCTGGATGCCGGTCGAAATCCCCGGCGCCACCTATGGCGTGCAGGAAGAAGAAGGCATCAAGAGCGTCTTCGAGCCGCTCGGTATCACCTATGAAATCACGGAAGCCACGCTTGATCAGGCTGAAGTGATCAACCGCATGGTCGACTACCTCACGGCCAACAAGGCCAAGGTCAAGGCGATCATCGGCCTGGGCGATCTCGTCACCGGCTCGATCAAGCGGGTGTTCGACCAGGTCGGCATCAAGCCGGGCGAAATCCCGGTCGTCGGCTGGGGCAATTCGCTCGACACCACCCAGGAAGTGCTGAACGGCTATGTCAATGCCGGCCAGTGGCAGGACCCGCAGGCGACCAGCTATGTCGCGCTTTCGCTGGCCAATATGGCCGCCGGCGGCATTCCTCCGGGCTTCAACGTCATCACCGGCGCGCTCTACGAAAAAGACACCGCGCAAATCTACGATGACATCCTGTCCGGCAAGTAACATCCAATCCTAGCAGTCGCGGCCGCCCAACGGTCGCGACTGGCTCTCCATTTCGCCGAGCCCTTCGCACGCGATGTGCAACGCTCAGCCTTCCACTCATGTCGCGGATTGCCTGTGGAAAATCATTCGCTCGTCCAACGCCTGATCGCACGGCCGGAATTCGGCCCTTTCGTGCTGCTCGTCGTCGAGATCGCCGTTTTCTGGAGTTTCAACCACGACTTCCTGTCGCCGCAGAACATCTCCAACACGCTGGCCTTCACGGTCGAGCTCGGCCTGATCGCGCTGGCGATGACGCTGTTGATGACATCGGGCGAGTTCGACCTCTCGGTCGGTTCCCTATTCGGCTTCTCGCCGGTCTTGATGTGGACCCTGTTCAACAGCGGCCTGACCTCGCTCGAGGTCGGCTTTGTCGCCGCGCTGCTGGTCGCCGCCTTCATCGGGCTGGTCAATGGCTGGTTCGTGACGCAGCTCAAGATCCCGTCCTTCCTGGTGACGCTCGGCATGCTGCTGGTGGTGCGCGGCACCGCTCTTTTCGTCACCGATGGTTTTCCGCAGCGCACCTGGACCGCGGAAGGCAGCTGGCTGGCGGAAGTGCTGGTCGGCGATTTCTTCATCGGCCCGTTCCGCATCTACATGTCGCTGTTCTGGTTCATCGCCGCGGCGATCGGGCTCGGCTATGTGCTGACGCAAAGCCGCACCGGCAACTGGATCCAGGCGGCCGGCGGCAACCCGAGTGCTGCAAGGGCGCGCGGCGTCAATGTCAGCGGCGTCAAGATCGGCCTGTTCGTGCTGTCGTCGGTCATGGCCTCGCTTGCCGGCGTCATCTCTTCGCTGCGCACTTCCGCCGCCAACCCCAACAGCGGTACCGGCTATGAGTTGGAAGTCATCGCCATGGTGGTGATCGGCGGTACCGCCCTGACCGGCGGGCGCGGCACGATCATCGGCACCGTGCTCGGCATCCTGATCCTACGCGTGATGCGCAACGGCATCGTGCTGATCGGCGTGCCCGGGCTTGCCTACAACATCTTCATCGGCGCCATCATCCTCGGCATGATGGCGCTGCATTCATGGCTGGAACGCCGGCACCAGGCGGGGACTTGAACCATGGCCGAGCCACTGATCCGCATGACGAGCATCCGCAAGTCCTATGGCCGCGTGCAGGCGCTGGAGGATGCCAATTTCCATGTCAATGAACGGGAGATCGTCGGCTTGCTCGGCGACAATGGCGCCGGCAAGTCGACGCTGATCAAGGTGCTCTCGGGTGCCGTTCCGCTGACCAGCGGCGATATCTTCATTCGCGGCAAGAAGGTGAGCCTGCGCAGCACCAGCGACGCCATCGCCCACGGCATCGAGACGATCTACCAGGACTCGGCGCTGGTGACGCAACTGTCGATCGCCCGCAATCTGTTCCTCGGGCGCGAGCCGATCAAGCCGCCGCGCTTCCTCAACCGGATGGACCAGGATGCGATGAACACGGTTGCTCGCGACTTGCTCAAGCAGGTCGGCATCTC
>NZ_RZQY01000700.1:0-3074 GCF_003998575.1 Mesorhizobium sp. M7A.F.Ca.CA.001.10.2.1
ATGAGATAGGTGGACGGGTGGATCTTGGTCGCCGGGTTGCCGAACAGGCCATCATAATTGTAGCCGACCAGCCACAGCATGCCGCCCGAGATGCCGAACAGCACCGCTACCGCCGCGATCAGTCCGAAGCGCGTCAGCGCATCGAGCGACGTGCCGGCGCGGGGTGCGGCAGCACCATGGTTCGAAGCGCTTGCGCTCCAACTGGCAGCCATATCAGGCGGCCTCGTCGACCAGCAAGGCGGCCGTCGGCAACCGCCCCATGACGGAAACCGCCTGCGCGGTCGTCGTGACGTCGCGCATCGGGGTGGCGTTCAGCGTGGCGACGAGTACGATCTCGTCGGCCATGGCGACCAGCGGCGAGGCATTGAGATTGTCGGCCAGCGCGCCGCCGTCGATGACGACGAGTTCGAAGCTCCGGCTGGCCCGGGCCAGCATCTGCTGCGCAAAATAGATGCCATGCGCTTCCTGGAAAACCGCCTTTGAGCGGCCCCTGCCCAGCACGGCAACGTTGCTGCCGGCGGCGTAATGGCTGACGGCCTCAAAGGCGTACTCGCCGCGCAGCACATCGAGGATCCCCGGCTGCGGATCCTTCTGGTCGCCGCCGCCGGCATTGGCATCGATGAACAGCACCCGGCTGCCCCTGGACGCCGCGGCATTGGCCAGCAGCCGCGCCACCCGGCTGCGCTGCGCGCCCTCGCCCGGCGACGATGTCACCAGGATGGAAGGCACCAGCGGCCAGTCCGCCGGACGCTGGCCCGAACTGAACATGCGCCTCAGCGCAAGGCCGACAACGGCGTCGGTCTTCTGGCTGGAGGCGGCGGCCGAACTTGCGCCGAAAGGCCACCAGCGCCACCCAGTGCCTGAATTTGCCGGCACCACGCCCAGCACCGGCGCGTCGATGGCCGACTGCATCTGCGCGCTGGAAAGCACCGTCGGCGAGGAATATTCGGCGATCAGCGCCAGACCGGTGCCGAGCCCGAGGCCGCCGAATATCGCGCCCAGCAACAGCAGCGGCAAAGGCGGCCAGCTTTTCTTCAAGGCGGGCATGGCATTGGAGATGATGCGCGCATTGGTGCTGTCGACATTGATCTGCTCGCGCGTCTCCTGGGCGCGCTGGAGATAGTTCGAGTAGACGGAACGCAGCGCCTCGAGATCGCGCTGCAATTCGCGCAGCCGCACCGAGGCCTGGTCGGTGTCGAGCGACTTGCTCTTCATGCCGGCGACCTTGGCTTCCAGCGCCTGCTGGTTGGCCAGCGCCCGTTCGTAGTCCGTCTCGGTGGCGGTGGCGATGCGGCCGAGCTCGCGCGCGATCAGCTGGCGCGTGTCGCGCAGCTGCTGCTGGGCTGCGATCAGCGAAGGATGACGCGGCCCCAGCTCCGTGCCGAGCTGCGAGACCTGGTCGACCAGCGTCGCCTCCTGTGCCCGCAGGCTCGAGATCACCGCCGAACGCATCGCCTCCGAGGTTGCGTCCGCCGTGCCGCTCTGCCGGCGCATCTGGTCGACCTGCGCCTTCAGCGCCGCGGTGCGGCTCTGCGCCGCCGCAAGCTGCGTGTTGATCTCGGTCAGTTCCTGGTCGCTGACCAGGTTCCCTGCCGCCATCACCATGTTGTTGGCGGACTTATAGGCCTCGACGGCATTCTCGGCCTGCTGGACGCGTTTGCGCTGCTCGTCCAGCCGGGCGGTGATCGACTCGGAGGCGTCCCTGGCCATTTTCGCGCGCGCGCTCGCCTGATCGACCAGGTAGGCCTGCGCGATGGCGTTGGCCAGGAGGGCGGCCTTGTCGGCGCTCTTGGCGGTGACGATGACGTCGAGGACCAGGACCTTGTCGGCCCGCTTCACCGCCAGGCGCCGGCGCAGCGCGTCGAGTGTCTGCACCGACCTGTCGCCTTCGGCCGATGCCGAACCGAGCAGGCGCGACAGCAAGCCCTGCCCGTTGAATTCCGGATCCTGCGTCAGGTTTGTCGCCGCGATCGCCCGCATCAGCACGCCTGTCGACTGGACCACGCTGACCTGGCTCTCGACCTGCGTGATGCCGCCATCGGGTGAGATACGGCTGGGATTGACGTCGTTGGTGACCACCTGCAGGTCCTGCGGATCGATGAGGATTTCCGCCGCCGAGCTGTAGAGCGCGGGCGTGAAAAGACCGTAGAGAAGGGCGACCAGCGTCAGCAGTGCGACAGTGCCGAAGATCCAGAACCGGCGGCGCACCAGGATGCGCTTCAGGTCGCCCAGTTCGACAGTCGAAGCTGCGTATGATCCCGCGCGTGCCGCATCCGGAGAGTGTTGCTGAGGAACCATGGGCAGGGATGATTGCATGGCTGCCTCCGACAATACTCCATATGCCGGCAAGGTCAGTTGCGGCGCTAACCTAGCTATTCCTCCAACTGTTAAAACATTGTTAATTATGTTGAGAGGTGACGTGAATTTTGGCACGCGGTTTGCTTAAAAATATACATATCGGGGTGTTGGTTACGCGGCGAGCGGAGACGGATGCAGATGGGGTTACAATTTGACCGGACCGGCCTGGCCGGCAAGGCCGGGCACCGCGTTTTCGGGCCTCCACCATGCAGATAAGTCTACGCCTGGACGGCGACTGCGTCCGCGCCTTTCATCTCACGCTGCTGGAGCGCCTTGCCGCGCTCGGCGACGAACTGTCCGTCGATGTCA
This sequence comes from Mesorhizobium sp. M7A.F.Ca.CA.001.10.2.1, assembly GCF_003998575.1. Lineage (NCBI taxonomy): Bacteria > Pseudomonadati > Pseudomonadota > Alphaproteobacteria > Hyphomicrobiales > Phyllobacteriaceae > Mesorhizobium > Mesorhizobium sp. M7A.F.Ca.CA.001.10.2.1. Next base: position 2,668 of record NZ_RZQY01000700.1, read on the forward strand.
GGCCGGCGGGCGGCGGCATTCCGCGCAGCGCCGCAGCCCTGTTTCAACTCGAAACGGCGATCCACGGACTGCCCCATGATGGACTGGCCCATGATGGACTGGCCAAGCGTGTGCCGCTTTCGGCGCTCGCGCCCTATCGGCAGTCCCCCGCTTCGCCCGACCTGGTCATCGACCTCTGCGGCGATGTCAGGCTGGAAAGCACACGCGTCTGGCACGTCACCTATGACGGCGCCAGCGGCGAAGCGGCCTTGCTGGCCTCGATCCTCGCCGGCCGCACGCCACTTGCCCGCATCGAGGAGAACGGCGTTGCGATCGCGGCCGGGCGTCTGGGCACAGAATATGGCGGCATCGCGCTGGCGTCCTTCCAGGATATGCTGGCGCGCACAGCAAGCCTGATCGTCGCTGCC
>NZ_RZQY01000701.1:0-3070 GCF_003998575.1 Mesorhizobium sp. M7A.F.Ca.CA.001.10.2.1
ATCGTCATTGCCGCCACCCTCACCGGTGAGACCAAGGACGAGATCATACACGTGCCGGCGCCGGAGCAGGCGGTTCCGCAGCCAGGCGAGGCGCTGAGGCTGGCGATCGACTGGGAGCGGCGGCATCTCCTGATGCGCATGCACGCGGCTTGCCATCTGCTCACCGTCGTCTGCCCGTTCCCGATCACCGGTGCCTCGGTTTCCGAGGACGACAGCCGTGTCGACTTCGACGCTCCGGATGCCGGCTTCACCAAGGAGGACGTCACCGCCGGGCTGATGGACCTGGTGCGGGCCGATCATCCGATCTTTGTCAGGCTGATCAGTGACGAAGACCTGGCCGCCAATCCCGGCCTGGTGAAATCCAAGAACGTTCGGCCGCCGGTGGGCACAGGCAAGATCCGCCTGGTTTGTATCGGCGACAACGCTTCGGTGGACAGCCAGCCCTGCGGCGGCACCCATGTGAAAAGCACCGCCGAAGTCGGCGAAATCCACATCGGCAAGATCGAGAAGAAGGGCCGCGAGAACCGGCGCTTCCGCATCCGCTTTGGGCCGATGCCGGCAAACTGAACAGGACAGTGATCGCCAAAAAGCGAGCAGGAGAACAAAATGGCCGAGGACAGCCCCTTCACCGTCGACGCAGACTGGCTGCAGCAACGTCTCGGCGAGCCGGGCCTGACGATCATCGACGCATCCTGGTATCTCCCGGCGCAGAGGCGCGATGCGCGCGGCGAGTATGAGTCGGCCCATATCCCGGGCGCACGTTTTCTCGATCAGGATGCCGTTTCGGACCCGGATTCGCCCCTGCCGCATACCTTGCCGTCGCCGCAGCATTTTGCCCAGTATGTCGGCGCCATGGGCGTTTCGGCCGATGACACCATCGTCGTCTACGACGGGCCGGGTTTCTTCTCCGCACCCCGGGCGTGGTGGATGTTCCGGGTGATGGGCGTCTTTCAGACCTATATTCTGGAGGGCGGCTTCGATGGCTGGAAAGCCGCCGGCAGGCCGGTGACGGCCGAACCGACCAAGATCGCGCCAAGCGTGTTTCATGCCGATTTCGACGCCGGGCGCGTCGCCAGCCTCGCCGACATGCGCGGGATCGTCGACACCAAGGCGAGCCAGATCGCCGACGCCCGTGGACCGGGCCGCTTCACCGGCACTGAACCTGAGCCGCGCGCGGGTATCCGCTCCGGCCATATGCCCGGCGCGCGCAATCTGCCCTATTCGGCGCTGTCGGAAAATGGCGAGCTGCTGTCGAAGGACCGTCTGCGCAAGGTGATCGAGGAGGCCGGCATCGATCTGTCGAAACCTGTCGTCACTTCATGCGGCTCCGGTATTACCGCGGCGGTGGTGACGCTGGCGCTGGAAACGCTTGGCCATACAAACAACAGGCTTTACGACGGCTCCTGGACGGAGTGGGGCGGGCTTTCCGACACGCCTGTCGTGACCGGCCCCGTTGTGATCGGCAAGGAATGAAGACGGTGGAAAACGGCGCGCTGGAAGACATCGAAGTCACGGTGACGTTCCTCGAGATGCATGTGCCTCCGGCCTATTCGCCGCCTGTGCCGTATAACCGTCAGGTCGCGCTGCTGAAGACCAAGGACATTCCGCTGCATTTTTACCGCTATCTGATGGACCGGGTGGGGCGCAAATGGCACTGGGTCAATGTGCTGAGGCTGGATGACGACGAGCTTTCCGCCGGCATCCATCGTGAGGATCGCGACATCAGGGTCCTTTACCTCGACGGCGCGCCCGCCGGCTTCTTCGATCTCAAGCCGCATCTGCCGGAAGAAGTCGAACTCGCCTATTTCGGCATGATGGAACATGCCACCGGGCAAGGCATCGGCCGCTGGTTCCTGGGCTCCGCGATCGCCGCCGCATGGTCGCATGGGCCGAAGCGGGTGACGGTGCAGACCTGCACGCTCGATCATCCGGCGGCTCTGCCGCTCTACCAGAAGCTCGGCTTTGCACCGGTGGCGCAAAAGAGGGAAATCGTCCATCCGCTGCCTTTCACCGAGCGCGCGGCCAGCGTCATGCGGCCCTAGACTAGCCGGAAGCTGACACGGGTTCGAATCTGAACCCGCCGTTCATCGGCCCTTCAGGCTGTTTTTGGCATGTTGCCGGCACCATCAATGCGGCCAAGGCCGAAGGAGACGAAGATATGCTGACCCGCCGTACACTTGCCGCCGCGCTGATCGCGGCAATTGCCATGCCAAGCCTCGCCGCAGCCCAGGCGACAACGCCTTCGGCCGCGACGATCGAGCGGAAGCTCGAGGCGGCGCCGCGGGTGAAATTGCGGCCGAACGAGCGCGTCACCATCCGCGAATTCAAGCGGCGCCCGGATTTGCGCCGCATGGCCCGCTCGATCGATATCCAGTCGATCAACTTCGCCTTCGGTTCGGCGGCTATTGCCAACTCGCAATACGACAAGATCGAGACCATTGCCGACGCGCTGCGGCGCATCCTGCGCCGCGATCGCGGCGCCCGCGTGCTGATCGAGGGCCACACCGACGCCGTCGGCTCCTTCCAGTCGAATCAGGCTCTGTCCGAACAGCGCGCCGCTTCGCTCAAGCGCACATTGGTGCGCGAATTCGGCGTGCCGGGTCATGCTCTCGAGACAGTCGGCTATGGCGAAGAGTTTTTGCTGGTGCAGACGCAGAACGAAAACTGGCAGAATCGCCGGGTGACACTGCGCCGCTTCGACGATTTCATCCGTTGAGCCGCAGCTCTGAATTTTAGTTAGACGGCGCTTTCGACGGGACTTGATGAGAGCCGGTCGCCGACGGGCGACCGGCTCTTCGATATCTGGCAGGAATCGGGTGGGCGGCGAGAGTTCAAAGGGATAATTTCCGGTAGACCACACCGGAGATTTTCCATGACCATCCAGTTCAAAGCTTTGCCGACCGAAGGTGTCAGGACGCTGCAGCGCGGCGGGATCGATGCTTATGGCCAAATGCCCGAGCGAAAGATCTCCGACGGTGACGGCATGCCTTGCCGGCATTGCTTGAAGAACATCGCCGCCGGCGACGCCTATCTTGTTCTGGCGTACCGGCCATTCCCGCAGCTTCAGCCC
>NZ_RZQY01000702.1:0-3063 GCF_003998575.1 Mesorhizobium sp. M7A.F.Ca.CA.001.10.2.1
GCTTCACCAATCTCCTGCATCTCTATTCGCCCGATGTGCTGGTCGTCGGCGGTGGCATCGCCAATGGGCTCGATCTGATGCTGCCGACCATCGAGGCGACCATCAGGCAACGGGCCATGCGCGCCTATCGCGACGTGCCGGTCGTTCAGGCCCAGCTTGGCCGCCATGCCGGGCTCGTCGGCGCCGCCAGCCTTGTGCTGTTCGACGACGGGGGCACTTTGGCAGCCCGCATGCCTGTCGGCCCAAGCACGTTTCCGGACACGCCGCTGAGCAAGACCGGCACGGTCTGACGTTGCGACCTGCATGACAAAGGCCAGAGGCAGCACGCCTCCGGCCTTTTACGCATTGACCGCGCGTCATTACTCGGCGGGAACAACGTCCGCCGGCAGGCTATCGTCGGCCGTGCCCGCCAGCGCTCTGGCCAGCTTGGCCTTGTCGAGTTCGCCTTCCCAGCGAGCCACCACCAGCGTGGCGACAGCATTGCCGACGAAGTTGGTCAACGCCCGGCACTCCGACATGAAGCGGTCGACGCCGAGGATCAGCGCCATGCCGGCGACCGGCACCGCCGGAACCACCGACAGCGTCGCGGCAAGGGTGATGAAGCCGGCCCCGGTGATGCCGGCGGCACCCTTGGAGGAAAGCATGGCCACCAGCAGCAGCAGGATCTGGTCACCCATAGACAGGTGGATGTTGGTCGCCTGTGCGATGAACAGCGCCGCCAGCGTCATGTAGATGTTGGTGCCGTCGAGGTTGAAGGAATAGCCGGTTGGGATGACCAGGCCGACGACCGAGCGCTTGGCGCCGGCCTTCTCCATCTTTTCCATCAGCGAGGGCAGGGCGGCTTCCGATGAGGAGGTGCCCAGCACCAAAAGCAGCTCTTCCTTGATATAGCGGATCAGCGACAGGATGGAGAACCCGTTGTAGCGGCAGACCGCGCCAAGCACGACGAACACGAACAGGAACGACGTCACGTAGAAGGTGCCGACCAGCATAGCGAGATTGATCACCGCGCCGATGCCGTATTTGCCGATGGTGAAGGCCATCGCGCCGAAGGCACCAATGGGGGCCGCCTTCATCAGCACGCTGACCAGCTTGAAGATCGGTGTCGTCAGCGCCTGCAGGAAATTGAGCACGGGCGTGCCCTTGTCGCCGACCAACGCCAGCGCGATGCCGAACAGCACCGAGAAGAACAGCACCTGCAGGATGTCGCCGTCGGCGAAGGCGCCGACGATGGTCGACGGGATGATGTTCATCAGGAACCCGGTGACCGACTGGTCGTGCGCCTTGGCGGCGTAATTGCTGATGGTCGAGGCGTCGAGCGTCGCCGGGTCGATGTTGAAGCCGGCGCCCGGCTGCACGACATTGGCGACGACAAGGCCGATGATCAGAGCCAGCGTCGAAAAGGTGAGAAAATAGAGCATCGCCTTGCCGGCGACACGCCCGACCTTCTGCAGGTCGCTCATGCCGGCAATGCCCGTAGTCACGGTCAGGAAAATGACGGGGGCGATGATCATCTTGACCAGCTTGATGAAGGCGTCGCCGAGCGGCTTCATGCTCTCGCCGACCGACGGATAGAAATGGCCGAGCAGGATGCCGACGGTGATCGCGACGAGCACCTGCACGTAGAGTTGGGCATAGAAAGGCTTGCGCTGCGCGGAAGACGCGCCTGAATGGTCTGCGATGTGCATCGAACTCTCCCTGGCCGGATGGGGCGGAGCGCCCTGCGTGACTTCTCCCATCGCGGCGCTCCGGTCGCACGCCGCTGCCAGGGAGTTTTGCAAGCGCTGTGCCAGTTCGCGGAAAGGCCGGAACCACGGGATTTCCGCCTTTGTCTGACGTCATGCGGCCAAAGCCTGTGCGGATTTCCGCACAGGCAGTGTTTGCCTGGGCGGATTTTCGCATTACACTGGCCGAAAGGCCGCGAGCAAAGGGGAGAGGGCAGACGCCGCAAGCAGGCACCGATAGCGGATCCCCCGGATTTGCCGGCCGTGGATTGCTGCGCGAGGCCGTGGCGCGGCTGCGCGATGGCCGCTGGGTTGCCGTGGTCGTCGCTCTTGCCTTTCTGGCCGGCGTGATTGCCATTGCCGGGCGCATCGCCTCCGGCCAGGCGGCCGATAATCTGCGCGAGACGGCACTCGCCGCACTGCCGCTGGCGGCGGGAACCCTGACCGGCGAAATCGAAAAGCAGCGCCTGGTTCCACTGGTGTTGGCCAGAGACGATGCGGTGCGCGGCGCTCTGCGCCGGGCCGGAAAAATGAAAGAAAAGGCCCTCAACGACAAGCTCAAGTCGATTGCCGGCGATGCCTCGGCATCCGCCATCTACATCATCGATACGGCAGGCATCGCCATATCAGCCAGCAATGCCGACGAACCGGCGAGCTTTGTCGGCATCGATTACAATTTTCGGCACTATTTCCAGGAAGCGATGAGCAAGGGTGCTGCCAGCCAATATGGCCTCGGCACAATCAGCGGCAGACCGGGGCTGTACCTTGCCAGCCGCGTCGACGATGGCGGCAAGCCGCTTGGCGTTGCGGTGCTGAAGGTCGAACTCGACGGCGTCGAAGCCAATTGGCGTTCCAGCGGTTTCCTTGTGTTCATCACTGATGAACGCGGCGTGGTGCTGGCTACCAGCCAGCCCGACTGGCGGTTCCGTGCGCTGGCGCCACTGTCGGCCGAGGACACCGCCGCAGCCCACGAGCATCTCCAATTGGCCGATGCAGGCTTCGAGCCGCTGCCGATCCGGCGCGGCGCTGGTGACGGCCTGGCGACGATCGACAACGCGGGAAAACCGCGCCAGTTCGTCGAGGTGGTGCAGGATTTGCCCGCTGCTGTTCCTGGCTGGCGTCTCTGGCTGCTCACTCCCGCCGACGCTGCTCTTTCATCGGCCGCCAACACGGCGCGCCTGACCACGCTGCTTGGGCTTCTGCTGATGGGCTTGCTTGCCTTCGTGCTTACCCGCCGCCAGCGCGCACGACGGCTGAGGCAGGAGGCGCTGGCGCGGATGAATGCCGAACTGGAGAGCCGAGTCAGCACGCGAACGGCCGAGTTGACCCGCTCCAACAC
>NZ_RZQY01000703.1:0-3052 GCF_003998575.1 Mesorhizobium sp. M7A.F.Ca.CA.001.10.2.1
CGGGGACCACCGTGCTCACGGCCGAGAATAGCTATTCCGGCTTCACCATCATCAACGGTGGCGGTGGGCTCTACATCAATGGAGACCAGACTGCCGCGAGCGGACAGACCATCGTCGCCGCGGGTACGCTTGGCGGCACGGGCGTTGTCGGCGGTGACGTCCTTGTTGACGTGGCAGGCAGACTGGCTCCTGGCGGCCTTGGCGCCACGCCCGGCACGCTCACGATCAATGGCAGTCTTGATCTGGCCTCCGGGTCGAACCTCGACTATTCGTTCGGCCAGGCGGGCGTGGTCGGCGGCGCTTACAACGATCTGACCGTCGTGCATGGCAATCTGACGCTCGATGGCACCATCAATGTCACGGAAGCCCCGGGCGGCAATTTCGGGCCGGGCATCTATCGCGTCATCAGCTATGACGGCGCGCTTGCCGACAACGGGCTGGACACAACATCGGCCAACCACGTGGTGCAGACGTCGGTCGCGGGCCAGGTCAACCTCGTCGACATCAGCGGCCAGACCCTCAATTTCTGGGATGGCGACGCCGGTCCAAAAAGCAATGACGTTGTCAACGGAGGAAACGGAACCTGGCGGGCCGCTGGAGACGACAACTGGACCGGTTCGGATGGCAACCTGAACGCGGCCTTCACCAATGGCAGCTTTGCCATCTTTGCCGGCGCAGCCGGTATGGTCAGCGTCGACAACACCAATGGCCAGGTGCAGGCCGTGGGCATGCAGTTCGCGACCGGCGGGTATGTGGTCCAGGGACAGGACATCGAATTGCTCGGGCCGCAGTCGACCATCCGGGTCGGCGACGGCACGCTGGTCGGGGCAGGCTTCAGCGGAACCATCGCATCGAACCTCACAGGTGCGACTCAACTGGTGAAGACGGATCTTGGAACGCTGGTGCTTACCGGCACCAACAGCTACACCGGCGGCACGGCCATCAAGGGCGGCACGCTGCAGGTTTCGGCGGATGCCAATCTGGGCGATACCTCTGGCGGCTTGAGCCTGGACGATGGCGCAACGCTGCAGACCACCGCGGCCTTCACCTCGGCGCGTGACGTCACTCTCAATTCGGGTGTCGGCACTTTCCAGACCGATGCGGATCTCATCCTTTCGGGCCCGCTCACCGGCGCTGGCGGTTTTAACAAGACGGGCGCCGGAGCACTCACCCTGACCGGCTCCAACAGCTATGCCGGGTCGACCATGGTCACGGCCGGCGGCCTCTATGTCGATGGCGACAACGGTGGTGCGACGGGCGCGGTCTCGGTTGCGAGCGGCGCGACCATCGGCGGCAAGGGCGCGATCGGCGGCGCTATCACGGTCGCCGACGGGGCGACCCTGTCACCCGGCTCGGCCGACGACACCCCAGGCACGCTGGCGATCGCTGGGAATCTCAATCTCTCCAGCGGCTCGATCCTCAACTATTCCTTCGGCGAGGCGAACGTCGTCGGTGGGGCGCTCAATGACCTGACGACAGTGGGCGGCAACCTCGTCCTCGACGGCACGCTCAACGTCACCACGAGCGCAGGCGGAACCTTCGGGCCAGGCGTCTACCGTGTCTTCAGCTATGACGGCACTCTCACCAACAACGGCCTCGCCGTGGGCACGATCCCGTCGACGGGTTATTCGATCCAGACATCGATCGATCACCAAGTGAACCTCGTCAACACCGAAGGCCTGACCTTCAACTACTGGGATGGCGCTGCCGGCCCCAAGAACAACGGCGTGATCAATGGCGGCGACGGCGTCTGGCAGGCTTCGGCCGGCAATGACAACTGGGCCAATGAGACGGGCACCATCAATGCCCCTTACGCCGACGCTTCCTTCGCCATCTTTGCCGGCCAGGCCGGCACGGTGATGGTGGATGAAGGCTTGGGCCACGTAACTGCCTCTGGCATGCAGTTCATGACCGATGGCTATAGTGTCCAGGGCAATGCCGTCGAGCTCACCGGACCATCCAGCAGCATCGTCGTCGGCGACGGTACTGCGGCGGGCGCCGGCATGACGGCCACGATCGCCTCCGTTCTTTCGGGCGACGCGCAGCTTGTCAAATCCGACCGCGGCACGCTGGTGCTGACCGGCACCAACACCTACACCGGCGGCACGGCGATCAATGGCGGCACGCTGCAGGTTGCTGCCGATGCCAATCTTGGCGACGCCGCCGGCGGGCTCAGCCTCGACGGCGGCACGCTCAGCGCGACCAACAGTTTTGCTACCTCTCGTGCGCTGAATGTGATGAGCTCCGGCACCGTCTCGACCGCCGCCGCCACGACCTTGACGCTGAACGGCGCGCTGACCGGGTCGGGTGCATTCACCAAAGCCAGCGATGGAACCCTTGTGCTGGCCTCAGGCGACTCCGCTTTCGCCGGTGCAACTGGCGTGCAGCAGGGCACCTTGGCGGCCGGTACCGTCGACGCGCTTGGCGCCGCGTCGGCATACACGGTTGCCTCAGGTGCAACGCTCGACCTCGCCGGCTTTAACCAAACCGTGGCTTCGCTCGGCAACGCAGGCTCGGTGCGGCTGGGCACCGCGCCCGGCACGACGCTGACGATCAATGGCGATTACACCGGCAATGGCGGAACCATCTTCCTCAATGCCGCGCTCGATGGCGATGCCTCGACCACCGACAAGGTCGTCATCCATGGTAGCACCTCCGGCACCGGCATTTTTGCGGTAGGTAATGTCGGCGGAGCGGGGGCGCAGACCATCGAGGGCGTCAAGATCGTCGATATCGACGGAACCTCGGCCGGCACCTTCTCGCTGGCTGGCGACTATGTCTTCCAGGGCGACCAGGCCGTGGTCAGCGGCGCCTATGCCTACCGGCTCTACAAGAACGGTGTCAGTACGCCGGCGGACGGTGACTGGTATCTGCGTTCGGCGCTGATCAATGGATCGCCGAACCCACTCTATTCGCCGGCCGTACCGATCTATGAGGCCTATGCGGGCGTCCTGCAGAGTCTCAACGAACTGGACACCCTGCAGCAGCGCCTCGGCAACCGGTCTTGGGTGGGCGCTGCTCAAGGCTCCGACGAGATCGGGTCCGTTCCGTC
>NZ_RZQY01000704.1:0-3048 GCF_003998575.1 Mesorhizobium sp. M7A.F.Ca.CA.001.10.2.1
TTTTGCAGCTCCGGCAGAATGACGAAGAGATCGCCGACGAGGCCGTAGTCGGCAACCTGGAAAATCGGCGCCTCCTCGTCCTTGTTGATGGCGACGATGACCTTCGAATCCTTCATGCCGGCGAGATGTTGGATGGCGCCGGAGATGCCGACCGCGATGTAAAGATCGGGAGCAACCACCTTGCCGGTCTGGCCGACCTGCCAGTCGTTCGGCGCATAGCCGGCATCGACCGCGGCGCGGGAGGCGCCGACGGCGGCACCGAGCTTGTCGGCGACCGGCAGGATGACCTCCTGGAACTTCTCCGCCGAACCCAGCGCACGACCACCCGAGATGATGATCTTGGCCGAGGTCAGCTCCGGACGGTCGGTCTCGGAAAGCTTGTTCTCGACGAAGGTGGACAGGCCGGGATTGGCCGCGGCCTTGACGGTCTCGACCGCCGCCGAGCCGCCCTCGGGGGCTGCCTGGAACGAGGCCGTGCGCACCGTGATCACCTTCTTGGCGTCGCTCGACTGCACCGTCTGGATGGCGTTGCCGGCATAGATCGGCCGCTTGAAGGTGTCGGGCGATACGACTTCGATGATCTCGGACACCTGCGCGACATCGAGCAGCGCTGCGACGCGCGGCGCGACATTCTTGCCCGACGAGGTCGCCGGCGCGATGATGGTGTCGTAGGCGCCCGCCAGCGACACAATGAGCGCTGCCGTCGGTTCGGCCAGGCGCTCGGCAAGTTCGTCGGCCTCGGCCAGCAACACCTTGCTCACGCCCTTGAGCTTGGCGGCAGCGTCGGCTGCCGGCTTGGCGCCCTTGCCGGCAACCAGCACATGCACGTCCGAGCCGATCTGCAGCGCCGCCGACAGCGCCTTGGCGGTCTGGTCGGAAAGCGTTGCGTTGTCGTGTTCTGCGATGAGGAGAATAGCCATTTTTCTGTTCCTTTCCCGATCGCTTACAACACGCCGGCTTCGTTCTTGAGCTTGTCGACCAGCTCAGTGACGCTCTTGACCTTGACGCCTGCCTTGCGGCCGCTCGGCTCCTCGGTCTTGATGACCTTCAGCCGCGGCTTGACGTCGGCGCCGTAGTCGGCCGGGGTCTTCTCGTCGAGCTGCTTCTTCTTGGCCTTCATGATGTTGGGCAACGAGGCATAGCGCGGCTGGTTGAGGCGAAGGTCGGCGGTGACGATCACCGGCATCTTCAGTTCCACGGTCTGCAGGCCGCCGTCGACTTCGCGCGTCACCTTGGCCTTGTCGCCGTCGAGCACGATCTTGGAAGCGAAGGTGCCCTGCGCCCAGCCAAGCAGTGCCGCCAGCATCTGGCCGGTCTGGTTGGAGTCGTCGTCGATCGCCTGCTTGCCGAGAATGACGAGGCCGGGCTGCTCGGCGTCGACGACGCCTTTCAGCACCTTGGCGACGCCGAGCGGCTCGGTCTGTTCGTCGGTCTTGACCAGGATGGCGCGGTCGGCGCCCATGGCGAGCGCGGTGCGCAGTGTTTCCTGCGCCTGCTGCGGGCCGATCGAGACGACGATGATTTCTTCAGCCTTGCCGGCTTCCTTCAGCCGGATTGCTTCTTCCACCGCGATTTCGTCAAACGGGTTCATCGCCATCTTGACGTTGGCGAGCTCCACCGCCGAACCATCAGCCTTCACGCGAACCTTGACGTTCGCATCCACAACCCGCTTCACGGGCACAAGGATCTTCATTTGCCTGTCACCTCTTCACGCTAGTTGGGCGCGCTATAACAGCCTGCGCCCGTTCTGAGTTGTCGAAAGCCGACATTCCTGACTGAATTTTGGCCGGATGGAATTCCGGCCGGATGGAAATTCTGGTCTTTGCCCGCCTTAGGTTGCGGCGGTGACGTTTCCGTAGTTGCGGCAACCCTGCACGTCAATACGCTGCAAGCGGCTCAAATCGGTTCAGTCCGAACTGGAAGTGTTTCCTCGCCCCCAGCGCGGCGTCGCGGCGGGCGGGTCGGGGATCAGCGGTTCCGTGGCAACCGGCGGTTGGTCGGGAGCGGTGGGCGCGACGTCCTCGTCGGCGCCGGCAAACAGCGGCACGCCGCGGCTGCGCAGGACGAGCACAAGAACGGCTCCGGCAATGATGCCGCCGATATGGCAGGCCCACGAAATCTGGTCCTCGCCGCCGGCGGCAAACATCACCACCTGGAACAGCACCCACAAGATGAGCGGGATGAAGGCCGGGATGCGGAGCGGAATGCGGGCAAAGGCCAGCACCCAGACCTTCACCCTGGGATAAAGGATCAGATAGGCGACGACCACGCCGGCGATGGCGCCGGAGGCACCGATCAGCGGCGCCTGCGAATCCCAGGCGACGAGGCCCTGGAAAGCGGCGCCGGCGATCGCGCACAACAGGTAGAAGATGAGGTAGCGGATGTGGCCGAGCGCATCCTCGACATTGTCGCCGAACACCCACAGGAACAGCATGTTGCCGCCGAGATGGAAGATGTCTGCATGCAGGAAGGAATAGGTGAGGTAGCTCAGGCTTTCGGGGATGACGATGAAACGGGGATCGAGCTCGGCGGTGTCATGGACGACCGACGGGATGAAGCCGAGACCAAGCACGGCGGCATTGGAGAAACTCTCGCCGCCGAGCGCGGTGGCAAGGTAGACCAGGGCATTGACCACGATCAGCCCGATGGTCACATATTGCAGCCTGATGTGCCGCAGCCTGTTGGTGTCGTAAAGCGGGATGAACATGCCCCAGGCCCTCTTCCGCTTTCGACAATCAGCGGTTCTTGCCGGGAACCCATAGCACGTCGGCGTTTCCGTTGTCATTGACCGCCCGGGCGGCGACAAACAGGAAATCCGAGACCCGGTTGATGTATTTCAGACCGTCGCGGTTGACGTGCTCGTCCGGATCCTGGGCAAGGGCCACGATCAGCCTTTCGGCCCGCCGCGCCACGGTGCGGGCAAGGTGAAGTGCCGCCGCTGCCGGCGTGCCGCCATTGAGCACGAAGGATTTGAGCGGCTGAAGCTCCTTGTTGAGAAGGTCGATGTCCTTTTCGACCCGGTCGGTCTGCACGGCGACGATCCGAAGC
>NZ_RZQY01000705.1:0-3046 GCF_003998575.1 Mesorhizobium sp. M7A.F.Ca.CA.001.10.2.1
GGTTCTTGACAGCGAGCTTGACGGCGCCGGCCTCGGCCTCGCCCTTCTCGACCCGCAAGAGCACGCGCCGCCCGACCATCAGCTCGGCCAGTTCCTCGACAGTCGTCTTCCTGGTTTCGCGCGTCGCCACCATCGTGCCCTGGCGCATCACCGACACGGTGTCGGTGATGGCCATGATCTCGCGCAATTTGTGGGTGATCAGCACCACCGTCTTGCCCTGGTCTTTCAATTGCCCGAGGATGCGGAACAGGTGGTCGGCCTCGGCCGGCGTCAGCACGCCCGTCGGCTCGTCGAGGATCAGGATCTCGGCGCCGCGATAGAGCGCCTTCAGGATCTCCACCCGCTGCTGCAGGCCGACCGGCAATTCCTCGATGATTGCATCGGGATCGACTTCCAGCCCGTATTCACGCTCCAGCCGCTCCAGTTCGGAGCGCGCCTTGGCGATGCTCTTCTTCAAGAGCGCATCGCTTTCGGCGCCGAGGATGACGTTCTCCAGCACCGTGAAATTGTCGACCAGCATGAAGTGCTGATGCACCATGCCGATGCCGAGCGCGATGGCGTCATTGGGGGTTTTGATCGAGGCCGACTGGCCGCCAACGCGGATCTCGCCGCTGTCGGCCTGGTAGAAGCCGTAGAGGATCGACATCAGCGTCGACTTGCCAGCTCCGTTCTCGCCGACAATGCCGTGGATCGTGCCGCGACCGATCTCAAGGTTGATGTCCCGGTTGGCGCGCACCGCACCAAAACTCTTGTTGATGCCGATCAACTCGATTGCGGCTTGCGCCATGCAGCCTGTCCCACTCTTATTTTTTTATCGCTTGGTCAAAACGCCTAGCATGACGCTCCGCCCGTGCCAATTGGCGGAGCCGGTTCACTCTCGACAAATCCCGGTGCGCTTGTCAATTTGCAACGTGGCCGGGGCCTTCACATTCGCTAGTATGACGGCGCCGAAATTCGCATCACGGCGCAAGACATCGCGGTGAACGACATCGCGGTGAGACTGGGGAATTCACATGATCACGCCCGCCGACCGGCTGACGACGCTGGAAATACGCGCCGCCGAGCAGGAGAAGATCATCGAGGAACTGTCCGGCCAGATCGCCGAGCAGTGGAAAGTGATCGAGCGCATGCAGCGCAAGCTGGACGCGCTGACGGATCGCTTCCTGGCGCTGGAGGAGCAGACAGGAGATGAAGTGCCGGTAACCAAGCCACCGCACTGGTGAGGAAAAAGGGAAGGTGCACGCCTTGGTCAGTGAAAGCGATCGCATCGCGCGGGCCGGCGAATATGTGCTCGGTCTTATGAACGACAAAGACCGCGAACGGGCCGAACGTGACCTGGAGGTCGATCCCGCCTTCCGCGACGCGGTCGCGCGACTTGCCGAGCAGATGTATTTCTTCGACCGTTACGGAAAACGCGACCTGCTGCCTGGCAGGCATTGGGAACTGGTTACCCAACGCCTAGCCGAGTTACCTCAGATGCGCAGCGTCGAGCTCGGCGGCAATGAGGTCAAACCGCGCACGGTGATCCGAAGCCTGTCCCGGCCACCATACGGCATTGGCGTGCACGCGCTTGGCGGCCGGCGCGGAGTTGTCGTTGCCGCCGGGCTGATGGTGGCGTTCGCGCTGGGCTGTCTCGTCGCGAAGCTGCTATAGGCGAGGGCGGCGCGACATCAGCGCCATCTTCTCGCCGTCCGAGCCGCTTATCTCAACGGTATTCCAGCCGAGAGCCGCGTAGAAATCACGCGCATCCCATGTGTAGAGATGGAGCATCTCGACGCCCCGTGACGCCGCATGGGCTTCCGTTGCCTTGACCAGCGCGGTGGCGATGCCTCGGCGTCGATACCTTGCATCGACGACCAACCCGGCCAGCCATGGCGTCAGATCATGTACGGGCTCCAGCTCGTGGCGGACCAGCAGGCATGTCCCGACCGGGGTGTCGCCGATCCGGGCAACGAATGCCGCCTCGAAGCCGTCACCGGCGATCAAGCCACGAAGCCCTGCCGCATCTTCCCCGAGCGTCCTTCCGGTTCCCTCGAAAAACGTGGCCAGGCGCAGCTGGGCTACCGCTGCTACGTCGTGCTCGCCGATGGGTGCGATCTTTGGCTGCATCTGTATCCCGAAACGGTGGCCGGCACGGAGCGAACGTTTCGCTCGATCCGGTAAAGACAAAACCGCCGGGCTGGCGCCCGGCGGTTTGCAGATCATGTCTGTGTGTTCGTGCCGCTCAATAGGGGCAAGCGTTGTCAGCCGTATAGTCGTGCACTTCGGTCTTGCCGGCAATGATGTCGGCCTTGGCCTTTTCGACGGCCGCCTTCATCTCGTCCGTCACCAGCGCCTTGTTGTTGTCGTCCATGGCGTAGTCGACGCCGCCTTCCTTGAGGCCCAGATTCTCGACTCCGCCCTTGAAGGTGCCGTTCTTGCCGTCCATGAAGGCGGTGTAGACGGCGACGTCGACGCGCTTCAGCATCGAGGTCAGCACCTTGCCCGGCTGCAGGCCGTTCTGGTTGGAATCGACGCCGATGCCGAGCTTGCCGGCATCTGCCGCCGCCTGCAGCACGCCGACGCCGGTGCCGCCTGCCGCGGCGTAGATCACGTCGGAGCCCTGGTCGATCTGCGTCTTGGCGATCTCGCCACCCTTGGCCGGATCGTTCCAGGCAGCCGGCGTGTCGCCGGTCATGTTCTGGATGACATCAGTCGCACCCGCCGACTTGGCGCCGCCGACATAGCCGCATTCGAACTTGCGGATCAGAGGGATATCCATGCCGCCAACGAAGGAGACCTTCTTGGACTTAGAGGCCATCGCCGCCAGGATGCCGACGAGGTAGGAGCCCTCCTGTTCCTTGAACTTCAGCGACCGCACGTTCGGCAGATCGACCTGGTCGTCGATGATGGCGAAGTTCAGGTCGGGATATTCGGCGGCGACCTTGGTCAGCGCGTCCGTCCAGGCAAAGCCGGCCATGACGATCGGGTTGCGGCCGTCCTCGGCGAAGCGGCGCAGCGCCTGCTCACGCTGCGAGGCATTGGAGACCTCGAATTCGACGTAGGC
>NZ_RZQY01000706.1:0-3027 GCF_003998575.1 Mesorhizobium sp. M7A.F.Ca.CA.001.10.2.1
CAGCTATGGTGGGCTGATCGCGGCCGTCGTCGCTCTTCTGGTCGTAGCCGGCGGCGGCTACGGAATCTGGCTGAACAAGGATGCCTTCGGCAAAATGCTTGGGCTTGGCGGCAATCAGGTCGCCAAGACCGAGCCGGTGAAACCAGCGCCTGCCAAGCCGGCAACCGATGCCGCGGCAACGCCTCCGGCGCCCGCGGCTGGCGGCACGGAGGCCGAAAGCACGAAATTCACGCAGCGGCTGACGCCGCAGGGCAGTGAAGTCGACCCGGGTCCGGCCGGTGGCCAAAGCGGCATCGGCGAAGGCGAATCGGTCGCCGCGCTGACCACGCCGCCCTCGGCGACGAACGCACCGGCGATTTCCGCTCCGGCCGCAGGCACACCTGCCGCGGCAGCGCCCCCCGCTACAGGTGCCGCCCCCGCAACGCCGCCTGCCAACGGAGCTGCCCCGGCAGCGCCGCCCGATGCTGCCGGCACGCCGCCCGCACCGGCAGCTGCGCCTGCGGAAACCGCTCTGCCTGTCGGCCAGAAGGCGATCTTCTACGAGGAGCGCACCAGCACCGCCCAGGGCTCCGCCGAGCCCGGCAATATCGTCTGGTCGCTGGTGCAGGAATCGCCCGGTGGCGACCTGCCGCCGGAGCCGGCGATCCGTGCCGAGGCCACCATTCCCGGCAAGGACATCCAGTTGCGCATGACCATCCGCCGCAACACCGATCAGACACTGCCGGCCAGCCATATCATCGAGATGATCTTCCTGACGCCCGACGGTTTCGAGGGCGGCGGTGTCGACAACATCCTGCGCGTCGCCATGAAGGGTTCGGAACAGGATGCCGGCAGCCCGTTGATCGGCATTCCGGCGAAGATCGCCGACGGCTTCTTCCTCGTCGCGCTCAACGATACCAAGGCCGACGAAGACGCCAACATGACCCTGCTTCGCGGCCAGGACTGGATCGACGTACCGGTCGTCTACAAGACCGGACGGCGGGCACTGCTGACCATGGAAAAGGGCATTCCCGGCGAGAAGGTGTTCGACGAGGCGATCAAGGCCTGGCAGGCCAAGACGGCTGGCTGAGAAGGAGCAGTTCAGAAGCCTTGGAACAGCATGTCGAGCGCGGCGACGATGTCGTCGTGGTGCCTGGAAAGGCTTCCCTCTGGATCCGGCAATTCCGAGGCAGAGAAGGCTGACATAAACTGGGTGACCATCACATGATCTTTGCCGTTTATGGTGAAGGTCGGGTTTAATCGGCGACCAGGAACCGGGGCTATCTTGGGCGGCATCAGCGGAATGATGATCCTGGTGCTTAGTCCTTCAAGAAGGTCTGATTGCACGTCGAGAAGATAACCGCCGCCCGCGGCATTCCTATAGAAATCATAACGCGCCATCAGAACGGCCGGTGTTTGGCCAGTGGCAGTCCGTTGCGTCTGACATACTCATTGGAGCTGTCGATGGCTTCCTTATTTTCTTCCTGCCATCGGCGCGTTTTTTCTGCCGAGATTGCTTTTGCAATGCCCTCTTCGGCGGCGCGTGAGATATTGATGCCCAAAGCTTTCGCATCGCTGATCAACCGAGAGTCGATGGACGTATTCACAGATTGTCGCTGAGGTTTTGACGTCGATTGAAGCATAAAGATGGCCTCCTTTTATGCGCATAATCTAGGCGCATAAAAGCCCCCACGCAATCCTTCACCCTTCCATTTCCTCGCGCAACATCTCCAGCTCCAGCCATTCTTCCTCGAGCGCCGCCAGCGTAGCGCGCTCCTTGTCGAGGGCGGCGATCGTCTTTTGGAACGAGGCCGGGTCGCGCTCGTAATAGGCCGGATCGGCGATGTTGTTCTCCAGCCTTGAGATCGAAGCCGTCACAGCCTCGATTTTCTTGGGCAGCGATTCCAGCGCGAATTTCTGCTTGAACGACAGTTTCTTCGCTGGCCCCTTTGGCGCGGCCGCTTCACTCTTGGCCGTCACTGGCGCTTCGCCGTTTTCGGCCTTCGCGCGCGCCTTGCGGTCGTCCAGCCTGGTGCCGCCGCGCTGCGCCAGCATGTCGGAGTAGCCGCCGGCATATTCGATCCAGTGGCCGTCACCATCCGGTGCGATCAGGCTGGTCACGGTGCGGTCGAGGAAATCGCGGTCGTGGCTGACCAGGATGACGGTGCCGGCAAAGCCAGCGACCAGTTCCTGCAGCAGTTCCAGCGTCTCCATATCGAGATCGTTGGTCGGCTCGTCGAGCACCAGAAGGTTTGCCGGCCGCGCCAGCACGCGCGCCAGCAAGAGCCGTGCCCGCTCGCCGCCGGACAATTCGCGCACCGGGGTGCGTGCCTGCTCCGGCTTGAACAGGAAATCCTTCATGTAGGAGACGACGTGGCGCTGCTCGCCATTGATGACGAGGTTCTCGCCGCGCCCGTCGGTGAGATATTGCGCCAGCGTCTCCTGCGGGTCGACCGCCTCGCGCTTCTGGTCGAGCGTGGCGATCTCCAGATTGGTGCCGAGCCGCACCGAACCGGCGTCCGGCTTCATCTCGCCGGTCAGCATCTTCAAGAGCGTCGTCTTGCCGGCGCCGTTCGGCCCGACCAGGCCGACGCGATCGCCGCGCTGGATGCGGGTCGAAAACCCCTTGACCACGGTTAGATCGCCAAAGCTCTTCTCGATGTTCTTCGCCTCGATCACCAGCTTGCCGGACTCGGCGGCGTCGCTCGCCACCATGGTCGCCGACCCTTCGGCACCGCGATGGCCGCGAAAACGCTGGCGCATGGTCTGCAACTCGCCGAGCCGGCGCATGTTTCGCTTGCGCCGCGCCGTCACGCCGTAGCGCAGCCAATGCTCTTCGCGAACGATCTGGCGGCCGAGTTTATGCTGCTCGCGCTCTTCTTCCTCCAGGACTAGGTCGCGCCATTCCTCGAAATGGCCAAAGCCCTTGTCCAGCCTGCGGGTCTGGCCGCGATCGAGCCAGATGGTGGCGCGCGACACACGTTCGAGAAAGCGGAGGTCGTGCGAGATGACGATCAGTGCCGAGGAGGTGCGGATGAGTTCTTCTTC
>NZ_RZQY01000707.1:0-3021 GCF_003998575.1 Mesorhizobium sp. M7A.F.Ca.CA.001.10.2.1
TCTTCAGCGACCCCGGCGCCCGTCACGAGCGCCGGGTTCGCTGAAGAGCGGTTGGTTTGTTGTCGGTGCCTGCGGAGCCATGTCGCCGTCTAGAGCCATGATTGCGTCGGATGTATGCAACGCATTGTGGCGATTATGCAACAAGTGTGACCGAGACGGAAATCTTTCGCGAGCCGATCCCCTGAAAAGAGCGCGGGCTCAGATCAAGGCTCAGCCCTGCCGCGATGATTTGTAGACGTTGACGCCGAGCTCGCGGATCTTCTTGCGCAGCGTGTTGCGGTTCAAGCCCAGCAGTTCCGCGGCCTTGATCTGGTTGCCGCGGGTTGCCGTCATCGAAGCCAGGACGAGGGGAAACTCGACCTCGGACAGGATGCGCTGATAAAGCCCGGCAGGTGGCAAATCGCCGGCAAAGGAAGCGAAATAGCGCTGCAGGAAGTGCTCGACCGCCTGCCCGATCGACAAATCGTCGGGGATCAGATTGCCGCCACCCGGCACCACCGGACGTTCGCCGGTCTTGAGCTCCGCCTCGATGATCTCGGCGGAAATCTCGTCCTGCGAATAGAGCGCGGCGAGCCTGCGAACCAGGTTTTCCAGTTCGCGCACATTGCCCGGCCACGGATAGCGCTTCATCAACTCGATGCCGCCGGAAGAAATGCGCTTGGTCTGCAGGCCTTCCATTTCGCCGAGCTTGAAGAAATGGCGGACGAGGTCCGGCACATCCTCGGAGCGCTCACGCAGCGCGGGCAGCCGGAGCGGCACGACGTTGAGGCGATAGAAAAGATCCTCGCGGAAGAGCCCCTGGTTGATCAGCGTGCGCAGATCCTTGTTGGTGGCAGCGACGATGCGCACGTCGGTCTTGATCGGCGTGCGTCCGCCGACCGTGGTGTACTCGCCCTGCTGCAGCACGCGCAGCAGGCGCGTCTGCGCCTCCATCGGCATGTCGCCGATTTCATCGAGGAACAGCGTGCCGCCTTCGGCCTGCTCGAAGCGGCCGGTCGAGCGGTTCTGCGCGCCGGTGAAGGCACCCTTCTCGTGACCGAACAGTTCCGATTCGATCAGGTCACGCGGGATCGCCGCCATATTGATGGCGACGAAGGGGCCGCCGCGGCGGCGGCCATATTCATGCAGCGCGCGCGCCACCAGCTCCTTGCCGGTGCCGGATTCGCCCGAGATCATCACCGTCAGGTCGGTCTGCATCATGCGCGCCAGCATGCGGTAGATATCCTGCATGGCCGCCGAGCGGCCGACCAGCGGCATCGCGTCCGGCTGTTCTTCCGGCCGCGCATCGATCTTCGGCCGACGCGGCTCGGAAAGCGCCCGGTTGACGATGTTGAGCAGTTCGGTCAGGTCGAACGGCTTGGGCAGATATTCGTAAGCGCCGGTTTCGGAGGCGCGGATCGCCGTCATGAATGTGTTCTGGGCGCTCATGACGATAACCGGCAGCTCCGGCCTCGCCTTCTTGATGCGCGGCAGCATGTCGAAGGCGTTTTCGTCCGGCATCACCACATCGGTGATGACCAGATCGCCCTCGCCCGCCGCCACCCAGCGCCAAAGCGTCGAAGCGTTGGAGGTGACGCGCACCTCATGACCGGCGCGTGAAAGCGCCTGGTTGAGGACGGTGCGGATTGCCGCGTCGTCGTCGGCGACGAGAATATTGCCGCGAACGGTCATTTGAGGTCTCCTTCGCCGTCATCATCGGCGCCGTTTGGCGCTTCTTTCCAGGCCGGCATCAGGATGCGGAATGTGGTGCCGCGCGGCGTCGATTCGCATTCGATGATGCCGCCATGCTCGCCGACGATCTTGGCGACCAGCGCAAGACCCAACCCGGAGCCGTTCGGCTTGGTGGTGATGAACGGGTCGAACAGGATCGGCAGGATGTCTTCGGAGACGCCGGAGCCATTGTCGCGCACGCAGAATTCCAGCGGCAGCGACACGCGGTCCTGCGTGCCCGGAACGGAAACACGGATGCCCGGCCGGAAGGCGGTCGACAGCACGATCTCGCCCTGCGGGTCGCTGCCGATCGCCTCGGCAGCGTTCTTGACCAGGTTGAGGAACACCTGGATGAGTTGATCGCGGTTGGCAAACACCGGAGGCAATGAAGGATCATAATCCTCCATTATCTTGATTTTCTTGGCAAAACCATTCTTGGCAATCGCCTTCACATGGTCGAGCACGACATGGATATTGACGGGATAGCGATCGATCGGCCGCTCGTCGGAAAACACCTCCATGCGATCGACCAGCGATACGATGCGGTCCGTCTCGTCGGTGATCAGCCGCGTCAGCGCGCGGTCTTCGTCGGAAGCCGACAGTTCGAGAAGCTGGGCAGCGCCGCGGATGCCGGAGAGCGGGTTCTTGATCTCATGGGCAAGCATTGCCGCCAGACCGGTCACCGAACGTGCGGCACCCCGATGCGTCATCTGCCGGTCGATCTTGTCGGCCATCGACCGTTCCTGGAACATCACCACGACGGAGCCCGGATATTCCGGCACCGGCGCGACGTAGAGATCGACGACCTTTTCGATGCCGAGACGCGGCGACGACACGTCGACCCGATACTCGTTGACCGGAGCCCGACGCTCGCGCACCTGATCGACCAGCGTCAGCAGCGGGCTGCCGAAGGGAATGAGTTTTGACAGCGTGTTGCGGGCGAGCATGTTTGCACTCGAGCGAAAGAAATCTTCCGCGTCGGCGTTGGCATAGGTGATGAAACCTTCCTCGCTGATCATGATCACCGGGCGACGGATGGTGTTGAGCACGATCTGGGCGGCATCCGCCATTTCAGCGCCCTGGCCGGCGGCGGCGTTCATGCGGCGCTCCGCAGGTTCAAGGGTTGCGGATCGCGCGAAAACACATCGCGCAGCAAGGCAATGACGCGCGCGGGCTCGAATGCGGTCAGTATGGCCTTTCGGCTGTCGTCGGCGACGCCGCCGGCATGCCGGTCGAGATACCAGCCAAGGTGTTTGCGCGCCTGGCGCAGGCCGCTTTCGGCGCCGTAGAGCGCCAGCATGTCCTCATAAT
>NZ_RZQY01000708.1:0-2997 GCF_003998575.1 Mesorhizobium sp. M7A.F.Ca.CA.001.10.2.1
ACGGCCACCTTTTCGTGGCCGAACAGGCTGACCATATCGAACTCAGCGGTCTGGTCTTTGATGGTTCGAACCGCACGATGGGCGGTTACACGCAAGGGCTGCTCGATCTGCGCCGTATCGCGCACCTCGCCATCGACAATTGTCAGATCACCGGCAGCGGCAAGAACGGACTGGCGCTGGAACACGCGATCGGCCGGATCGAGCGCAGCGAGATATCGGGCGCCGCCGATGCCGGCATTTACTCGGTCGAGGCTGGCGGGCTGTCCATTACGGGCAACACCGTCTCCGATTGCGCCAATGGCGGCATCCTCGTGCACCGCTGGCAGGTGGCCGAAGACGGCACCATGGTCACCGGCAACCGCGTCCAACGGATCCAGGCACGCAGCGGCGGAACCGGGCAGAACGGCAACGGCATCAATGCCTTTCGCGCCGGCAATGTCGTCATCTCGGGCAACATCGTCTCGGACTGCGCCTTCTCGGCGATCCGCGCCAACAGCGCCAGCAACCTGCAGATATCGGGTAACACCTGCTCGCGCTCGGGCGAAACGGCGGTCTATTCCGAGTTCTCGTTCGAAGGCGCCATCATCAGCAACAACATCGTCGACGGCGCCGCCAACGGCATCTCGATCGTCAATTTCAACGAAGGCGGCCGCATGGGCGTCTGCTCCGGAAACATCGTGCGCAATCTGTCGACCAGCGGTCCCTACCCCGCCGACTCGCCGGGATTTGGCGTCGGCATCGGCGTTGAGGCCGACACCACCGTTTCCAACAACGTCATCGAGAACGCGCCGCTTTATGGCATGCAGATCGGCTGGGGTCCCTACCTGCGCAATGTCGTCGCTACGGGCAACATCATCCGCAACGCCGGAACCGGTATCGTCGTGTCCGTGGTCGAGGGTGCCGGCACGGCGGTCATTTCAGACAATATCATCGACGGCGCGCTCAACGGTGCGGTTGTCGGCCAGCGCTGGGCCGAGCCCGCAACGGGCGACCTCGCCTCGTCAAACGATACCGGCTATGCGCATCTGACCGTCGAGCGCAATCACGTCAGTTGAGGGCTGCCGTCGGCCTCAGCGCCCCGACCTTGGCACCGTTGCGGTTTTCGATGGGCGTGTTTGCCAACTCGCTCAGCTTGAACGCCAATGCCTCGTCGGCGCGCAACAGTTTGGCGAGGACGGTGGCAATCATGGCTTCGCCGGCGCGGCCGGCGCCATCATCGCATTTGAGCGCGATGCCGAGACCAAGTTCCGGAATTGCCGCACAATGGACGCCCTCGGCGCCGCCTTTCGTAAATATCCGCCCGGGTGCGGCCTCCATCAGTGCGACGTCTTCGCGGCCGCTGCCGGCAACGAAGAAGGGCTCGGCCATGCATGCAGCCAGCAGCCGCCTCGCGGCCTTGGCTCGCTCGGGACCAAAACCTGATGTCGTGGCCATGCGGGCAAAGCCGAGCGCGAAGCTCCTGAGCGGCACCGCATAGGTTGGGATCGAACAGCCATCGATGGCCCGCTGGTCCTCACCATGGACAGCGCCCGTCACCGATTGCATGGCGTCGCGCACCATTTCCTGCAGGCCATGTCCCGGCTTGACATAGCCGCGATGCGCAATGCCGGCGTGGACGCAGGTGCAGAGGAAGCCGGAATGCTTGCCGGAACAATTGTTGTGCAACGCGTTCGGTGAACCGCCGGCGCGGGCGAGCGCAATCTCGGCGTCATGGTTGGACGGCCAATGTGTGCCGCATTCGAGTGCTGATCCGTCCAGCCCGGCCTTGGCCAGCATGGATCGCGCAAGATCGACATGGGCCGGCTCGCCCGAGTGGGACGCACAGGCGAGCGCCAGTTCGCGGTTGCCGAAGCCATAGGCATCGGCCGCACCGCTTTCGACCAGCGGCAGTGCCTGGATCGCCTTGACCGCCGAGCGCGGAAACACCGACTTGGCTGTGTCGCCGATCTCCCAGACGGGCTTGCCATCGCCATCGAAGACCGCGACTGAGCCGCGATGCGCGCTCTCGACGATCGCGCCGCGCAACACTTCGATCAGAACCGGATTTGTCATGAACCCTCCCGTAAATGCGGGCGGTTTACCTGATCCGGTCGAGAATGGAAACGTAGTTTGCGACCGCCGCACCGCCCATATTGAAGATGCCGCCAAGCTTGGCGCCCGGCACCTGGATGCCGCCGGCCTCGCCGACAAGCTGCATGGCGGTCAAGACATGCATCGACACGCCCGTGGCGCCGATCGGATGGCCCTTGGCCTTCAGCCCGCCGGATGGATTGACCGGCAGGCGGCCATCCCTGGCCGTTGTGCCGTCCAGCGCAAGCTTTGCCCCCTCTCCCGGCTTGGCAAGACCCATCGCCTCGTATTCGATCAGTTCGGCAATGGTGAAGCAGTCATGCGTCTCGACGAAGGACAGATCGTCGAGCGTCACGCCGGCTGATTTCAACGCCCGGTTCCAGGCCTGTTCGCACCCTTCGAAGGTCAGGATGTCGCGCTTCGACATCGGCAGGAAATCCTGCACATGCTCGTTGGCGCGGAAGGCAACGGCACGGCGCATCTTCAGCGCCGTGGCGGTGTCGGCAAGGATAAGGGCGGCGGCGCCGTCGGAGACCAGCGAGCAGTCGGTGCGCTTCAGTGGGCCGGCAACGAACGGGTTCTTCTCGCTCTCCTGGCGGCAGAACTCGTAGCCGAAATCCTTGCGCATCTGTGCATAGGGGTTGTCGACGCCGTTCTTGTGGTTCTTGGCGGCAATCATGGCCAGCGCATCCGACTGGTCGCCGTAGCGCTGAAAATAGGCCTGCGCGATCTTGCCGAAGACGCCGGCGAAACCCGCCGGTGTCTCGCCGTCCTCGGGCAGATAGGACGCCTTGAGCAGGTTCTTGCCGATCTCCGGCCCCGGCGTCGTCGTCATCTGCTCGGCGCCGACCACCAGCACGATGCGGGCGGCATTGGCGTCGATGGCGCGGATGCCCTGACGGACCGCGGCCGATCCGGTGGCGCAAG
>NZ_RZQY01000709.1:0-2987 GCF_003998575.1 Mesorhizobium sp. M7A.F.Ca.CA.001.10.2.1
GCCATAAATCAAAACGCCGAAACGCTGATCAAGAGCTTCGATATTCGCGCGCCAGAACGACCTTCTGGATGTTTCCCCCCGAAAGCCGCTTGACCGCATCACCGGCTCCGCGCGCGCGAATATCGAAGCTCTTGATCAGCGTTTCGGCGTTTTGATTTATGGCATTCCAGTTGAGCATGCCGGCGCGGCTCCATGGGGCGCGGTGCTGGCGGCCCATCAGGGTGTTGGCTGCTATCGAAGCGTTGCGATCGACCCCGCGCACCATGCGGTCGCCTGGAACATGGGCGAGGCCTGCCTGGCGGATCGCGGCGGGGGAGAGCGCGGTGAGATTCCGGCCCTTCAGCCACGCCCCGCCATGGCTTGCCGGTCGCAAGCCCGAAAGCACTTCCGCCAGCTCCGTCTGTCCATTGCCGGCCACACCCGCGATCCCCACCACCTCGCCGGAGCGGACGGTGAAGCTGGCATCGCGAAGAGCCGGCAGCAGGCGATCGTCGCGCGCCCACAGATCCTTGACTTCGAGCACCACGTCGCCGTGCAGCGAAGCGCGCGGCCGGCGGTCGAAGCTCACCTCGCGGCCGACCATCATGTGCACCAACTCGTCCTTGCTGAGCTCGGCCGTCGGCCGGGTCGCCACCTTCCTGCCGTTGCGCAGCACCGTCACCGTGTCGGACACTTCCATCACCTCTTCCAGGTGATGCGAAATGAAGATCACCGTCATGCCTTCGGCCACGAAGCTGCGCAGTGTCTGGAACAGTTCACGGCTTTCCTGCGGCGTCAGCACGGCGGTCGGTTCATCGAGGATGATGGTGCGCGCGCCGCGCACCAGGACCTTAAGGATTTCGATGCGTTGCTCTATGCCGACCGAGAGCAGCCCGACGCGCTCGGTCGGATCGACCTGCAGGCCGAAGCGCTTCGACAGGTCGCGCGTGCGCGCAATTTGTGCGGCGTGGTCGATCAGGCCATGGCGACGGATTTCCATACCGAGAAAGACGTTGTCGGCAACCGAGAGCGAGGGAACCAGCTTGAAATGCTGGTGAACCATGCCGAGGCCGGCCTTTATCGCCACGGACGGATCGGCGATCACGATCTCTTCACCGTTCAGCCGGATCGAGCCTTCGTCCGGCTGCAAGAGGCCGAACAGGATGTTCATCAGCGTCGTCTTGCCAGCACCATTCTCGCCGATGATGGCGTGGATCTCGCCGCGGCGGACCGCAAGGTCGATGCCGTCATTGGCGACGAATGCGCCAAAACGCTTGGTGATGCCAGTCAACTCGACGGCTATCGCGGCATTGCTGTGGAGGGTCGGCGACCCCGGCGTGTTCGACAACGTGGCTCTCGCAGATTGGACACTGATCCGCCGCGGCAAGCCGCGGCGGATCAGTGTAGCGCTTTCTTGGGAGGGAGGCGCTGTTGTTGGCTTACTTTGCCTTGGCGATCACGATCTTGCCGTCGACGATGCCCTTTTTGATCTCGTCCAGCTTGGCGGTCACGTCAGCGGGGATCTTTGGGGCAATATCATCGCAGACCTTGACCTCGACACCGCCCGAGGCGAGGTCGAAAGTGCGGGTGCCGGCGGTGATCTTGCGGCCCTCGACCTCATCCTTGATCAGCGTGTAGACGGCGATGTCGCCGCGCTTCAGCATGCTGGCGAGCACATTTCCGGGAGCCGAGCCGCACATGTCGATGTCGACGCCGATCGAATATTTGTCGACCGCGGCACTTGCCTGCATCACGCCTTCACCCGTCGGGCCGGCGACGTTGTAGACAATGTCGGAGCCTTGGCCGTAAAGCGCCTGGGCAAGTTCGCTTCCCTTGGCCGGGTCGTCGAAGGTTCCGGCGAAGACGGAGTTTACCTTGACGTCGGGCGCGGCATATTTGGCGCCTTGCTCGTAGCCGCCCAGGAAGTTGCGGATCACCGGAATATCGCGGCCGCCGACAAAGCCGATCGCCTTGCCGTCGCCGATCTTGTCGAAGGCGGTGCCCTTGGCTTCGATCATGCCGGCAAGTGCACCGGCCACGAAGGATCCCTGCTCCTCGGCGAAATTGGCGTAGATCATCTTGGGGTTGTCGAGGACGCCATCGATAAACACGAAGCGCTGGTCGGGATATTCGGCGCTGACCTTTTGCAGCGAGTCCACCAGCTCCCAGCCCATCACGAAGATGAGGTCGTACTGCTTGCCCTTGGCAAGATTCTCGAACTGCTGCTGGTAGTCGAGCGCGCGATTGCCGGTGTCGACAAGCTTGAGGTCGATGCCGAAATCGGTCTTGGCCTTGTTGAGGCCGTTGACGATCGAAACGCCAAAACCCTGTGCGAAATACCCCGAGATGGCGGCCACGGAAACCTTGGCCTGTGCGGCGGCCGGTCCGAACGAAATGGCAAGCATCGTGCCGGCCAGAAATAAACTCTTGAGCGCCCTTTTCATGTCATTCCCCTTCAGCTTTTTCCAGCTTTTGAAGCCACGCTTTGACCATCCCCACATATCGCCGTAACAACGGCGAGTTCGTTGATGGTCATATGAGTTTAGGAGCGGCTTAACAGGCTGTCAATCGTCATCCGATGCAGTTTTCTTGGCCCTTCGCCCACGTGCTCGACGTCTGCGCTTGACAAATGTCGACGGGCATAATTGTTGATACTCTAATGAGTTTCCATGAACGACGGGATGAAGGAAGCGAAACAATGCCGGCTGTGGTGGTCAGGAAATTTCTGGTTCAGGTCGAAGAGATATTCCATGAGGGCGGACCCCACGCGGCACGCCCGCTCAAGCGAGGCGCGGTCGTCGCGGTCATTGCCAACCCTTTTGCCGGACGCTACGTCGAGGAGATCACCGGCTTCATGGAAGACCTGAAGCCGCTCGGTCTCGATATGGCCCGGCGCCTGATCGACGCCATTGGTGAAGGCGGCCAGGCCATCGAAGGCTATGGCAAGGGTGCCATAGTCGGCGCCGCCGGCGAGCTTGAACATGGCGCGCTCTGGCACAATCCGGGGG
>NZ_RZQY01000070.1:0-15438 GCF_003998575.1 Mesorhizobium sp. M7A.F.Ca.CA.001.10.2.1
TGTCAGGCCTGGGCGTCTCGCGCCGCGGGCCGAAATTCGGCGATACCCTGACTTCGGCACGTGGCTCGTCGGGCAGAAAGCCGCTCATGCGTGGCGCAGGCCCCGCTCGATCATCTCGTAGGCAACGTTGATCGCCGCCACCCTGGTGGTCGCGATCTTGATGAATTCCTGAGGCAGGCCGCGCGCGATCAGCCGGTCCGGATGATTGTCGGAAACCAGCTTGCGATAGCGCTTCCTGACCTCTTCGAACGGCTTGCCGCGCTCGATGCCAAGCACGACATAAGGATCCCCGGCGCCCAGGTTGACATGTCGCGCCATGATGGTCTCGTAATGCGCTTCGTCGATGCGGAAAATCTCGGCGATGCGGTGCAGGAAGTGGCCTTCGCGCTCGTGCACCAGCCCGTCGGCCTTGGCGATGTGGAACAGACCGTCGAGTATGTCTTCCAGCATCACACAATTGGAATGCCCGGAACCGCACATCTGCGCCATCCGCTCTGCATAGGTCTCGAAACCGGCCACGTCGCGCTGGGCGAGATCGAACAGACGCGCCACATTGCGCGTCTCCTTCGGCGGCACTTCGAATATTTCCTGGAAGGCGCGCACCTCGTCCTGGGTGACGATACCATCGGCCTTGGCCATCTTGGCCGACAGCGCGATCATCGCCACCGAAAAGGCGACACGCCGGCGCAAATCCGCATCGCCGGCGAAAACCGTGCGCACGGCCTCGACCACGTCGGCGACACCCGACGAGGCTGAGGATGAAACGCGGGTGATGAATTCGCCGAGGCGATCCCAAATGGACATGGCCTGCTTCTTAGAGCCACCGCCCGCTCCTATCAAGCCGGGACAGTGCCGCAGGCTTTGCGCGACAAATCGATCGGACTCGAACGCCACGGCGCTCGGACAATATGAAAAAGGCCAGCGCGAGCCGGCCTTTCTCATTCATCACACGAAGTACTGCTTGCTCACTACTGCGCGGGCGCAGGAGCTGGTGTTGCCGGAGCCGGCTCGGCAGGCTTCTCGGGTGTGATGCTCTTCGTGGTAGAATTATCCGTTGCCGGAGGCGTCGCGGCCGGCGGCGTGGCTTCCGGAGTAGCCGGCTTCATCGGTTCCTCGGCGGCCGGCGGATTGGTGCTCTGGGTGGTGGTATTGTCCGTACCGCTGTCACTGCAGGCGGCGACGCCAAGCAAGGCCAGAGCGGAAACGGACGCGAGAATGAGCTTTTTCATTTGTCTCTCCTTCAACACACGCTCACGTTGCCGTGAGCGGTCGAAGGACAAATGCGTCAGACGGCCATGAGTTTCGTAACGTTGCGTTTCGACATGTAACATCGTCTGGTTCATTTGCGATTGCCGCTCAGGCCGTGGCGAACTAACAGCATGTGCCGAACCACCGATTGAACGTAAAAGCGCCAGGGGCTGTCATGACCGCAAAATGGGATTTCTGGATCGACCGCGGCGGCACATTCACCGATATCATCGGCCGAGATCCGGAAGGCGGGCTGCACCCGCGCAAGCTTCTCTCCGAAAATCCCGAAGCCTACAACGATGCTGCCATCCAGGGCATTCGCGACCTTCTTGGCTTGTCGGCCGGCGACACGATCCCGAGCGGCCTGATCGGCGACATCAAGATGGGCACCACGGTTGCAACCAATGCGCTGCTGGAGCGCAAGGGCGACCGCGTGCTTTTGCTCATCACCAAGGGCTTTCGTGATGCGCTGAAGATCGCCTATCAGGCGCGTCCGGACATCTTCGCCAAGGAGATCATCCTTCCCGAACAGCTCTACGAGCGGGTCATCGAAATCAACGAGCGTGTGCGCGCCGATGGCTGCGTCGAACAATTGCTCGACATCGCCGCCTGCCGGCCGGCGATCGAACAGGCCAGGGCCGATGGCATCGATGCGGTCGCCATCGTCTTCATGCACGCCTGGAAATACCCCGACCACGAGAAGGCGGTGGCAAAAGTCTGCCGCAAACTTGGTTTCGCCCAAGTCTCCGTCAGCCATGAGGTCTCGCCGCTGATCAAGCTGGTCGGCCGCGGCGACACCGCGGTGGTCGATGCCTACCTGTCGCCGATCCTGTCCCGCTATGTGCAAAGGGTTGGCCAAGAGCTCGGCGTCCTCTCCCCCCTCGAGGGGGGTGAGGAGCGATGGGCCGAAGGCCGAGAAAAAGCCAGCGATTTGGCTTTTTCAGCGACGAACGCCCGAAGCCATAGCGAAGGGCAGTCGGCAAAGCGGGCAGAGGGGGTCCTCTCGGAAGGCACCGCCACGACGTCGAGCCCGGTCGATCCGACCCCACCCGGCGCCTTTGCCGCCATCCTCCCCTCGAGAGGGAGGGAAAGCCCTCGCCTCATGTTCATGATGTCGTCGGGCGGTCTCACCGCCGCCGACATGTTCCAGGGCAAGGATGCGCTGCTGTCAGGACCGGCCGGCGGCGTCGTCGGCATGGTCGAGACAGCCAGGCTCGCCGGCTTCGACAAGGTCATCGGCTTCGATATGGGCGGCACCTCCACCGATGTCGCCCACTATGACGGCGAATACGAACGCGCCTTCGACACCGAGGTCGCCGGCGTGCGCATCCGCGCGCCGATGATGCGCATTCATACCGTCGCCGCCGGCGGCGGCTCGATCCTGCATTACGAGGCCGGCCGCTTCCGGGCCGGACCGGATTCGGCTGGCGCCAATCCCGGCCCGGCAGCCTACCGGCGCGGCGGCCCGCTCGCCGTCACCGACGCCAACGTCATGCTTGGCAAGCTGCAGCCCGATTTCTTCCCGGCGATTTTTGGACCCGGCCAGGACGAGCCGCTCGACGTCGAGACGGTGCGAGCAAAATTTGCGGCACTCGCCGCCGAAATCGGCGATGGGCGGTCGCCCGAGACTGTCGCCGAAGGGTTCGTCACCATCGCCGTGGAGAACATGGCCAATGCCATCAAGAAGATCTCCGTGCAGCGCGGCTACGACGTCACCGAGTATCTCCTCAACTGCTTCGGTGGCGCCGGCGGCCAGCACGCTTGCCTGGTCGCCGACGCGCTCGGCATGGAGGCGGTGCTGATCCATCCCTTCTCTGGCCTGCTGTCGGCCTATGGCATCGGCCTGTCCTCGGTCTTTGCCTCGCGCCAGCAAGCGCTGCTGAAACCGCTTGCCGAAGAGTCCAGAACGGAGATCGGCAACCTCATTGCCATTTTGAGAAAAGCCGTTGTGGCCGAACTCGCGGCGCAAGGCATCGGCGAGGATACCGTCGCCACGAAGCCGGTGCTGCACATTCGCTATGATGGCACCGACACGACACTGCCGGTGAATTTCGAGGCGGATTCGATTTTCCAGGCCAGGCGCGATTTTGAAGTCGCCCACAAGGCGCAGTTCGGTTTCGTCTATGACGACAAGCCGATGATCGTCGAGACCGTCGGCGTCGAAGGCACCGACACCGGCGGTACCGGGCGCGACGAAACTGAATCACGAACCGAAGACCTTGCCGTAAACCCTTCGCAAACCCGCGAAATCTTCACCGAGGGAGAGTGGCGCACTTCACCCATCTTCCGCCGCGAAGCGCTGAAACCGGGAAACAGGGTTGCCGGACCTGCCTTGATTATCGAGCCTAACCAGACGATCGTCATCGAGCCGGGCTGGCTGGCCGAAATCACCGCCAGGAACCATGTGCTCCTGCGCCGTGTCGAGAAAAAGCGCCGGCAGGCAGCGCTCGGCACGGAGGCCGATCCGGTCATGCTGGAGGTCTTCAACAACCTGTTCATGTCGATCGCCGAGCAGATGGGCGTGACGCTGCAGAACACCGCCTATTCCGTCAACATCAAGGAAAGGCTGGATTTTTCCTGTGCAGTCTTCGATCGCACCGGCGCACTGGTCGCCAATGCGCCGCACATGCCGGTACATCTCGGCTCGATGGACCGCTCGGTCGAAACCATCATCCGGCTGAATTCCGGCGACATCCACCCCGGCGACGTCTTTGCCCTCAACGCGCCCTACAATGGCGGCACGCATCTGCCCGACATCACCGTGGTGACGCCGGTGTTTTCCCTCCCCCTCGAGGGGAGGGTGGCCGCGCAGCGGCCGGGTGGGGTCCTCTCAGAAGGCACCGCAAGAGCGTCGAACCCGGTCGATCCGACCCCCTCCGCCGCCGTCGGCGGCACCTCCCCCTCAAGGGGGGAGGAAATCCTGTTCTGGGCCGCCTCGCGCGGCCACCATGCCGATATTGGCGGCACCGCACCCGGCTCGATGACGCCGCTCGCCACCACGGTCGACGAGGAAGGCGTGCTGTTCGACAATTTCCGCATCGTCGATCGCGGAAAATTCCGCGAGAAGGAGCTGGAAACGCTGCTCACCGACCACCGCTATCCGGCCCGCAATCCGCACCAGAACATCGCCGACCTCAAGGCGCAGATCGCCGCCAACGAGAAGGGCGTCGCGGAACTGCGCAAGATGGTCACGCATTTCGGCCTCGATGTCGTCGAGGCCTATATGGGCCATGTCCAGGACAATGCCGCCGAAAGCGTGCGCCGCGTGCTGGAGCGGCTGCCCGACAGTTCTGAGTATGAGTACCCGACCGACACCGGCCAAATCATCAAGGTGAAGATCACGGTCGACCGGCAAAAGCGCGAGGCGACCGTCGACTTCACCGGCACCTCGCCGGTGATGAAGAATAATTTCAACGCGCCGGAACCGGTCGCCCGAGCCGCCGTGCTCTATGCCTTCCGCGTCATGGTCGAGGACATGATCCCGATGAATGCCGGGTGCCTGCGGCCAATCAACATCATCATTCCCGATGGCTGCATGCTGAAACCCGCCTACCCCGCCGCGGTCGTCGCCGGCAATGTCGAGACCTCGCAGCATGTCACCAACGCGCTGTTCGGCGCCATGGGCGCCATGGCCAACGCGCAAGGCACGATGAACAACCTGACCTTCGGCAACAAGATCTACCAGTACTATGAGACGATCTGTTCCGGCTCGCCGGCCGGCCAGATGAACTCGGGCCGCGGCTTTGCCGGCACCTCAGGCGTCCACACCCACATGACCAATTCGCGCCTCACCGATCCCGAAGTGCTGGAACTGCGCTTTCCCGTACTGCTCGAGGATTTCCACATTCGGGAAAATTCCGGCGGCAAGGGCAAATGGAACGCCGGCGACGGCACCAAGCGCACCATCCGCTTCCTCGAAAAGATGGAATGCGCCATCCTGTCCTCGCATCGCAACCGGCCGCCGCAAGGGCTGGATGGGGGCGGCGATGGCGAGGTCGGCTCGACCAAAGTCCGCCGCAAGGACGGCACAATCGACATGCTGAAAGCCTGCGACCAGACAGTGCTGCAGGCAGGAGACGCCGTCATCCTGACGACGCCGACGCCGGGCGGGTTCGGAGGGCAATGACGAATGCTTGCCGGGCGCGGACATGGCGAGCCAGAGGCGGGCGCATGTCCGCAATATTCTGAGGAGAAGTCGCCATGTCCATCGTGAAGAACATTCCTGCCTACCCGAGCAAGACCTTCAACGACGGTTATCTCGATGGATACCAGTCACTCAAGCCCGGCATCGTCCCCTCAATGCCTTCCTACAGCAAGGTGCCAATCGGCCTCACTCCGTATCAATGGGGCTTCACACTTGGAGAGGATGACGCACGTGCAACTGGTTCGCAGTAAGGGGTGTGTTCGCGGCGGTATCATGGGCTTCGATAGTGCGCAAGTTGATGCCAGATGAAGTTGCGCGGCGGTATCAACTGATTTTACGCGCCACCTCTGTCAGGAGGCGTCAACAGGCTGTCACCGGCTTGTCATGACCCTAGGCTACCCGCTTGCGGCAAAGCAAATGGGGAATCATCTTGCCATGACGGACGTTTCCGCAGATCTGGTTTTTCGCCGCGGCAAGGAAGTTGGAAAGGCCGTCTACCAGAACCGCCCGCTGTCGAAGGCCGGCATTTCGGAGCGGCTGTTCGCCTTCCTGTTCTCCGGCCTCGTCTATCCGCAGATCTGGGAAGACCCCGATGTCGACATGGAGGCGATGCAGCTTGGCCAGGGCCACCGCGTCGTCACCATCGCCTCGGGCGGCTGCAACATTCTGGCCTACCTCACGCGCTCGCCGGCCCGGGTCGACGCCGTCGACCTCAACACCGCGCACATCGCGCTGAACCGCATGAAGCTGGAGGCGGTGCGCCATTTGCCATCGCAGGGCGACCTGTTCCGCTTCTTCGGCGCCGCCGACACCAGCCACAATTCGAAAGCGTATGACCGTTTCATCGCGCCGCATCTCGATCCTGTCAGCCGTCACTACTGGGAGCGCCGCAACTGGCGCGGCATCAGGCGCATCACTGTGTTCGACCGCAATTTCTACCAGACCGGCCTGCTCGGCCTGTTCATCGCCATGGGCCACCGCACGGGAAAATTCTTCGGCGTCGACCCCTCCGGCATCATGCAGGCCAGGAACATCGGCGAGCAGCGCCGATTCTTCAACGAGGAGCTGGCGCCGGTCTTCGACAAGAAGCTTTTGAGATGGGCGACGTCGCGCAAGGCTTCGCTGTTCGGCCTCGGCATTCCACCGGCGCAGTATGATTCGCTGATCACGTCGGGCGACGGCACCATGGCCAGCGTGCTGAAAGCCCGGCTGGAAAAACTCGCTTGCGATTTTCCACTGGAGAACAACTATTTCGCCTGGCAGGCCTTCGCCCGGCGCTATCCGAACCCCGGCGAGGCCGCCCTGCCCGCCTATCTCGAAAAACAGAATTACGAGACCATCCGCGGCAATGTCGACCGCGTCGCCATCCACCATGCCAATCTGATCGAATTCCTCGCCGGCAAGGATGCAGGCTCCGTTGATCGATTCGTCCTGCTCGACGCGCAGGACTGGATGACCGACGATCAGCTCAACGCACTGTGGACGGAAATCACCCGCACCGCTTCCGCAGGCGCCCGCGTCATCTTCCGCACCGCCGCCGAGCCCAGCCTGTTGCCGGGCCGTGTCTCCAGCTCGCTGCTTGACCAGTGGGATTATCAGGACCAAGCTTCGCGCGAATTTTCGGCCCGCGATCGCTCGGCCATCTATGGCGGCTTCCATCTCTACGTGAAGCGCGCCGCATGAGCACCAGCGAGTTGCCGGCCAGCCCCGAATTCAAGGCCAACCATGCCGAACTGATGGACGGCGTCTACCGCTGGCAGCGCCACATCTACGACCTGACACGCAAATACTATCTTCTCGGCCGCGACCGGCTGATCGCGGGGCTCGATGTGCCCGCCGGCGGTACCGTGCTGGAACTCGGCTGCGGCACCGGCCGCAACATCATCCTGGCTGCCCGCCGCTATCCCGATGCCCGCTTCTACGGCCTCGATATCTCGGCCGAAATGCTGGAAACGGCCGGAAAGGCGATCGATCGCGAGGGCCTGTCCGGCCGCGTCGTGCTGGCAAGGGGCGATGCCACCGATTTCGATGCCCGTGCACTCTTCGGTGTCGAACGCTTCGACCGTGTCTTCGTGTCCTATTCACTGTCGATGATCCCCGGCTGGGAAAAAACAGTATCGGCAGCGCTTGCCGCCCTGTCGCCGAACGGTTCGCTGCACATCGTCGATTTCGGCCAGCAGGAAGGCCTGCCTGGCTGGTTCCGGGCGCTGCTGCGCGGCTGGCTGAAAAAGTTCCACGTCACGCCGCGTGAATCGTTGCGCGAGGTGCTGGAATCAGAATCGCGGCGAACCGGTGCAAGCTTCCGTTTCCGCACGCTTTATCGCGGCTATGCCTGGCTGGCGGTTATCAAGATCACTTCCTGAATATTGCCGTGGGAAAGGCACATAAAGGCGAAGCAGCCACGATCCGTTGGATCAACGTTGCCTTATGACCCCGAGAGCGGTACACTATCTCACATGCATGGAAGCATGTGGTGATCATCGGCTTCAGGGATGAATGGCTGCGGGCCTTCTTCGTGGAAGACACCCATTCTCGCAACATTCCGTCCGATCTCGAAAGCCGTTTGTTCCGCAAGCTCCAGATGATTGACGACGCGATGATCGATCAGGATTTGCGTGTGCCGCCCAGCAATCATTTCGAGAAGCTGCGCGGCATTCTCGAAGGCTTCCATTCAATACGCGTCAACAAGCAATGGCGGCTGATCTTCCGCTGGGACGGCGGCCGCGGTGAGGCGTCGGACATCTATCTCGACGACCACAGCTATAGATGAGGTGAGAACATGTTGATGACCGCACGCAAGCCGGCAACGGTTGGCGAAATTCTCACGGAAGAATTCATGCAGCCGCTTGGCCTGACGCAGGCGGCTTTGGCCGAGGCGATGGGGGTCCAGCGCAAGCATGTGAACGAATTGTGCAACGACCGCCGCAACGTCACGGCGGCGACCGCGCTTATTCTGGCGCGGGTGTTCGGCAACAGCCCGGACTTCTGGTTGAACGTCCAGCGCCGCAGCGATCTTTGGCAGGTCATGAACTCGCCCGACGAGCGGGCGCGAGTTGACCGCGCCAAGCCATTGGCGACAGCTGCATAGCAAAGAGTTTGCGCCGCGCTAATGCAGCGCCTTGATCAGCGCCCCCACCATCGTCTGCGGCCGGTAGCCGAGTTTGGCAGGCGTCAGCCCCAGCCGCACCACCACCAACTGCTCCGAAGGGATGATGGCAACCGTCTGCCCGTCATGGCCTTCCATCCAATACGTGTCCTTGGGCAGGCCTGCCGCGACGCCGGCGCCGGGGTTTTCCTCATCGCCCGGGGCCTCGATCCACAACTGACCCTTGCCGTAGACCTTCGAGGCGGATGCCGGCTCGCGCATCCAGTCGACGAAACCGGTTGCCAGGATCTGGTTGCCGTTCCACACCCCGCCCTGCAGCAGGAACTGGCCGAAGCGCGCCCAGTCATGCGCGGTTGCGTAGAGATAGGACGAGCCGACGAAAGTGCCCTGCTCGTCGGTCTCTAGCACCGCGCTATGCATGCCAAGCGGCTCGAACAGGGCCGTGCGCGGCCATGTCAGCGCCTTGGCCTTGTCGCCGATCGCGTGCTGCCAGAGCCGCGACAGCATCACCGCCGTACCGCTCGAATAGGAAAACACCTTGCCGACCTCGGCCGCCAGCGGCTTTGATTCGGCAAAGCCCGCCATGTCAGGTTCGAGATAGAGCATGCGCGTGACGTCGGCGACGTCGCCATAATCCTCGTTGAACTCCAGCCCGCTCGACATCGCCATCATCTCGGCAAGGCTGATGGCGGCGCGGCCGTCCGCCTTCCACGGCGCAAACAGGTTTTTGTCGTCGAAAGCCATCTTGCCGTCCTTGACCAACGTACCGACGATGGCGGCATTCACCGTCTTCGTCATCGACCAGCCGAGCAGCGGCGTCTTGGCGGAAAAGCCCGCGCCGTAGCGCTCGGCGACGACGCGGCCATTCTTGACCACCACCACCGCCCGCATGCCGGTGCCGGTCAGCGCCGCATCGTCCAGCAGCTTGGCAACAACCGGATCCTGCGATGCCTCAACCCGCTCGCCTTCCGGCCACAGGTCGCCCATGGTGGCCGCCGACGGCTCCGCCTGGATCACAGTCCGTCGCGCCTTGCCGACATCGCCGTCCGGAACCGAAGCGCAGCCAAGCCCGTCGCGGGCGACAGCGACGCTCTTGCCGAGGAACCCGAACAGGCCGGCAGACACCGTTCCCCTGTTCTTGTCCACCGAAACACGCATTAACCGCAGCAGGGGATGCCCGGGCGCCTGCACGTCGACGGCCAGCACCTCATTGGCGTCCCGGCCGGCGATGAAGACATTCGAGCAGACGATCTTGGCCGAATAGCCGGAACCGACGCGGATCAATTCGGGCGGCGCGATGTATAGCCACGCAAACAGCGCGGCGACCGCCAGCACGATCAGACCAAGCAGCCATCTGACGATCTTGACGACGATCCGCATTTATTTCCTCCGGGCCCTGCGCGAGCCCTTATGTCATCGATTTGCCGCCATTGCTTCCGCAAATCACAATGCTTGTCGAGCGCCATCAACGGATTATCAACCATGATCGGCGATCACAGGATATGCTGAGCGATGCTGTGGGGCGATCGCTCGGAGGGGGCCCAATCACAAGCCGGCCATCAGGTATAGACCCATCAGCGACCGGCTGAATCCGGCTCGGGAATTGCGATGCGCCGTCTTGCGGGCCTCATTATGCTAGCGCTGCTTGGCGCGTGCTCGACAGTAGACGATCTCTCGCCACTGTCGCCGTCGGCGTCGAGCAGCCCGACGGTCACTGTCCGGGCGCCGCGCTTTGCCGATTCCAAGCCGCATGAATGGGAGAGCGGCGCGCCGTGGAACTATGCCGTCCACGGCACCGATGTTTCCAAATACCAGACCTCGGTCGACTGGCCGGCGGCCAAGGCCAGCGGCATCTCCTTCGCCTTCATCAAGGCGACCGAGGGCGGCGATCGCTTCGATGAATACTTCAACGAGCATTGGACCCGGACCAAAGCTGCGGGCGTTCCCCGCGCCGCCTATCACTTCTACTATTTCTGCACCCCGGCTGCCGTGCAGGCGCGCTGGTTCATCCGCAACGTCCCCGTCGATCGCTCGGCGATGCCGCCGGTCCTCGACATGGAATGGAACCCACAATCGCCGACCTGCAGGCTGCGTCCCGACGCCGCCACGGTGCGCGCGGAGATGACCACCTTCCTCGAGATCGTCGAACGCCACTACGGCAAGAAGCCGATCATCTACACCTCGGTCGACTTCTTCGACGACAACGGCCTGGCGGGGTTTCGCGGCTATCCGTACTGGCTGCGTTCTGTCGCCGGCCATCCACGTGAGAAATACGGCAGCCACCCCTTCACATTCTGGCAGTACACAGGAACCGGGATCATTCCGGGCATGACCGGCAAGGCCGACATCAACGTCTTCAACGGCAGTGAAGCCACCTGGAACAAGTGGCTGCGGCAGAACACCCGTTGACACCGGTTCAACGGCAGCACCGCCATGGATCAAATCACTCCAGCAGAGCTTCCGTTGAACCGGTGCAACGGCAGCGAGTCCGTCCGAGATAAGAAGCTCCGCAGAACACTGTTGACACCGGTGCAACGGCAGAGAAGCCGGCGGAATAAGGGGCTGCGGCACAAGAACCGTTGACACCGGGCCTGCCGCCTGCTTTTCGACACAGCCAGCGGTGAAAAGTGCAACCGCCGGCAATTCAGGGCGTTGGGCCTCCGGGGGAGCACAACAACTGCCCGCTATTCGTTTCGAGAGGAAGCTGATGCGACTGCGTTCCAAAGTCCTCGCGGCTGCGCTGACCCTGTGTGCCACGGCCTTGCCGGCGATGGCGCAGGAATGCGGCGGCGACTTCGAGACGTGGAAGCAGGGCGTCGCCGCGGAAGCCAAGGCGGCCGGCGTCGGCACTGCCGGTCTCGACGCCCTTGAAGCGGCAACCTTCGACGACAAGGTGTTGGCACGCGACCGCGCCCAGGGCGTCTTCACCCAAACCTTTGTCGAGTTTTCCAACCGCATGATCTCGGCCTATCGCCTGAAGCAAGGTGCGGCGAACATGAAGAAATACGCGGATGTCTTCGCCCGCGCCGACCAGCAGTTCGGCGTTCAGGCGCCGATCATCGCCGCCTTCTGGGCGCTGGAGACCGATTTCGGCGCCGTGCAGGGCGACTTCCACACGCTGAGCGCCCTGGTGACGCTGTCGCATGATTGCCGCCGCCCGCAACTGTTTCGGCCTCAGTTGATACCGCTTCTGCAATTGATCGATCGCGGCGTGCTGCCGGCCGATGTCAGGGGCGCCTGGGCCGGCGAGATCGGCCAGACGCAGATCCTGCCCTCAGATTATCTGGCACGCGGCGTCGACGGCGACGGCGACGGCAAGATCGACCTGCGCGGCAGCGTGCCCGATGTGATCATGACCACCGCCAACAAAGTGCTGTCGCGCGGCTGGAAACGCGACCAGCCCTGGATCCAGGAAGTCCGCGTGCCCGAAGACATGCCGTGGGACCAGACCGGTCGCACCAACAAGCTGCCGCTGTCGCAGTGGGCGCAATGGGGCGTCACCTACCCCAGCGGCGCGCCGCTGGTCGACAACGGCCTCA
Source organism: Mesorhizobium sp. M7A.F.Ca.CA.001.10.2.1 (assembly GCF_003998575.1). Taxonomy (NCBI): domain Bacteria; kingdom Pseudomonadati; phylum Pseudomonadota; class Alphaproteobacteria; order Hyphomicrobiales; family Phyllobacteriaceae; genus Mesorhizobium; species Mesorhizobium sp. M7A.F.Ca.CA.001.10.2.1. The sequence goes on from NZ_RZQY01000070.1 coordinate 12,038, forward strand.
AGGCAGGCTTGGCGCTGCCGATGGGCCGTAAGGGGCCCGCCTTCCTAGCTTATGACAATTTCGACGTCTATCTCGAGTGGAACCAGTCCTTCACCTATGCGCTGACCGCGGCCAACCTCGCCGCCAGGTTGGCGGGAGAAAAACAGTTCGATCCGCGCAATCCCGAGACCGGCCTCAACAACGAGCAGATGAAGGCGCTGCAGACCAAGCTGGAAGCCAGGGGCTACGATGTCGGCACTGTCGACGGCATTTTGGGTACCAACACCCGCGAGGCGATCCGCAAGGAGCAGATGCGGCTAGGCTTGCCGGTGGATGGCTGGCCGACGCCGGAGCTTTTGGGGAAGCTTTAGCGAATAGCGAATAGCGAATAGCGAATAGCGAATAGCGAATAGAAGGTAGTCCTTCCTTGCTGCTGTCTCGGCAAATCTTCCCTATTCGCTACTGGCTATTCCCTATTCGCTAATCCGCCATCGTCTCCAAACTGGCAAACCCCTGCGGCGCGTCGCCCTCGTCGAACGGCGTCGTCACCTCGACGAAGGTGTCGGGGTAAAAGCCGTTGAAGCGGGTCCGCAGCGAGAGCGAATAGGCGCCGATATGGCCGATCTCGATCCAGTCGCCGGTATCGACCGTTTCCGGCAGCCAGAACGGCCGCGACAGGATGTCGACGGAATCGCAGGTCGCGCCGCAGACCTTGAACGGCACGATGTTCTTCTCCTCGCCATTGCGCGAGCGGATCGCAGGATCGGGAATGAAGCGCGCCGGCAGCGTGATCTTTCCGGTCCATGAATCCGACAGCGACGCCCAGATGCCGTCATTGATGTAGAGCCGCTTGCCCTTGCGCAGCAGCACCCGCACGATCAGCGACAGGCAGCGCGCCACGATCACGCGGCCCGGCTCGGCCACCAGCGGCATCTGGTCGAACTGATACTCTTTCAGATCGCCCGAAAGCCGCGACATGATCTGGCCGAGCGACGGCATCTCGATCTGCTTGCGGTTGGGGTCATGGCCGTATTCGGCGGGGAAACCGCCGCCGACGTCGAGCCCGGCAATATCGAAGGTCAGCCGGTTGCGCACCCAATCGGCGGAAGCCAGTGCCCGCTCATAGGTGTCGGGATCCTCGATCTGACTGCCGACATGGAAACACAGGCCAACCTTGTAGCCGGTGCGGTTCAGCCGCTCGGCCAGTTCGACGGCATAGGCCGGCCCGGCGCCGAACTTCTTCGACAGTTCGTAGGCGGCATGGCCCTTGGTCTGCACCCGCACGAACACGCTGATCGAGCCCGGATCGATATCGAGCGCCCGCACCACTCGCGTCAGCTTGGTGATCTCGTCCTCGTGATCCAGCGAAATGACGCGGATGGCGTATTTCTCCAGCGCCAGCTTGATGTCCGACTGCGCCTTGACCGGATGCATGTAGAGCATCTCGGCATCGGGAGAGACGGCACGCACGGCAGCGAACTCGCCCGGCGACGCGACGTCGAAAGCCTTGACGCCGGCTTCGACCAGGGTCTTCAGCACGATCTGCTCGCCATTGGTCTTGACCGCATAGGCGGTCTTGCCCGGGAACATGCCCATGAACTGCCTGGCATCCGCCATCAGCACCTGCGGGCGGAAGCAATAGACCGGATCGTCCGGGCGAAGCGCCAGTGCCGCCTCGCGGGCATTCTCGAATCGCTGCATCGACGAATCCTTGATCTAGCCTGCGCACAATTAATCCAAGCTAGCGGCTAATGAAAACAATTCTGTGTCTCGTACGGCTGACGCTGGGGCGCTAGGTCTTGGCGGCAGGCGTTTGCCATCAATCACGTTTCGGGTGGCCCTTGTCGCCGAACCGGATATGGCTTCTGCCTGACTGGCATACGTCTGGGAGGGCGACTCACATGGCAATGGCCGCGACATCCGCACCACGCGGGCCGATGGTGCTCAAGGATTGGGGGCAACTCCTGCTGCTCGGCGCGATCTGGGGCGGCTCGTTCTTCTTCGCGCGCATCGCGGTGGCGGAGCTCCCCCCGCTGGTGCTGGTGCTGTTTCGCGTCGCCATTGCCGCGATTGCGCTGCAGATCTATCTCGGTCTGCGTGGCCCGTCCTTTCGCCTCGCGCTTCCGCATGCCGGCCTGTTCTTCCTGCTGGCGCTCACCAACAATGTCGTGCCCTTCTCGCTGATCTTCGCCGGCCAGACGGAGCTCGGAGCCGGCATCGCCTCGGTGCTCAACGCGACAACGCCGTTCTGGACGTTGATCCTCGCCAACGCGCTGACATCGGACGAAAAGCTGTCCTGGAACAAGCTCGCCGGCATTGCGCTCGGCATCGCCGGCACGGCTGTCATGATCGGCCCCGGCCTGCTTGCCGGGCTCGGCGGCTCGGTCTGGGCCAAATTCGCGCTGATCGGGGCTTCGCTGTCCTATGCCGTCGCGCTGATGGTTGCCCGCCGCTTCAGGGGCGTGCCCTCGCCGATCATCGCCACCGGACAGTTGACGGCATCGACCATCATCATGATCCCGATCGTGCTCTTCACCTACGGTCCATCCGGCCTGTTCTCGGCCTCGCCGCCGGTCTGGGCGGCGGTGCTGGCACTGGCGCTGCTGTCGACCGCCTTCGCCTACATCCTCTATTTCAACCTCGTCGCCTCGGCCGGCGCCACCAATGCCTCGCTGGTCACGCTTGTCGTACCGGCCAGCGCGATGCTGCTCGGCTTCCTGTTCCTTGGCGAGCGGCTGGAACTGTTCGAAATCGGCGGCGTGGTGCTGATCGCGCTCGGCCTCGTCACCATTGACGGGCGGTTGTTCGGCCGACGTTAGAGCGCCGCGCGTCCACTGGACGCGCAAAGGATGCTCTAACCACCCAATTGCCCCCCGCATCGCGAAAGTTGAATTCGGCTTCCGCAGCGGTAGCGCTGCCATGACACGGCAGCGACACGAGTCGGCCACATTTTATTCACAGGCCTGAAGCCGGTTTTTGCTTAGGAGTTTCAAAGCCTAACGGCAAAAGACATGTCGCGGATTTCACAATCACGTCGCAATGCAGCACATTTTCCGCTTGCCTGTGGCACAAATGAACCTAGACTCCGTGACATAGCTCTTTAAGAGGAGGCTATGTCATGGGACTTACGAGGCCTATCAACGCATTGATGATCTGTGCTGCGTTCGCCTTTATCGGAGCCCTTATTATGGGCTTCCTTCCCTGACCGCCAAAGCGGGGAAGACCAGCACCCAAATAGTCCAACCAATTCAAAAGGCCGGGTTTTTCCCGGCCTTTTGTCGTTCAACCCACTCTCATGCCGCAGCTGATCCGGCGGCCGCCGCCTCGTGCGAGCGGATGCCGATCATATGACAGATGGCAAAGACCAGATCGGCGCGGTTCATGGTGTATCAGTTGAAATCGCCGACACCGCGCTCGACAAG
>NZ_RZQY01000710.1:0-2982 GCF_003998575.1 Mesorhizobium sp. M7A.F.Ca.CA.001.10.2.1
GGGGGGGGGGGGGGGGGGGGGGGGGGGGGGGGGGGGGGGGGGGGGGGGGGGGGGGGGGGGGGGGGGGGGGGGGGGGGGGGGGGGGGGGGGGGGGGGGGGGGGGGGGGGGGGGGGGGGGGGGGGGGGGAGAGCCTCGGCCACATGGCAGCCAAGCAGGCCACTGGCTCCGGTGACGATGGTTTTCATATCTCGGCCTCGGCTCCACAATTCAGCGGCTTGAATATCGTTGATGGTCGTACAAATCGAGCACATGCCTGACAAGCGTTGTCAAGGCCATTTCGCGATGGACAAATAGCGCATACGCTTGTCGGAGCGCGGTGCGCAAGGCCGACCAGCACGCTTTGCGTCGAACGGGATTGACTTGGCATCCACTAGGGTTTTTTGTATGAGCATCAACGATCGGTCAAAGGAGCTCGCCATGTCCGTGGACAGTTTTTCCTCACATCGGCACGATGACGCGGTGCGTCTCGATCCACGCCGTGCAGCCGTTGTCGTCATCGATATGATCAATGAATTCTGCAAGCCCGGCGGGGCCATGGTCCTGCCTGGGTACGAGACGCTGGTCGGGCCGCAACTGGCCGTGATCGAGGCCGCGCGCGCCGCCGGCGTGCCGGTGATCTGGGTCCATGACAGCCACCGGCCGGGCATGCGACGCGAGCGCGAATGGCTGAAGCGCACGCCGCATTGCCTGGACGGAAGCTGGGGGCCGGAGATCATCGAGGATCTCGGCGCCCGCGATGATGAGATCCATGTGATCAAGCGGCGCTACTCGGCCTTCTTCCAAACCGACCTCGACCTGACGCTGAAAGACATGCAGATCGATCAGTTGATCATCTTCGGCGTGGTCACCAATATCTGTGTGCGCTCGACCGTCCACGATGCCTTTTTCGAGGGCTATGAGGTGGTGGTGCCAAGCGATTGCTGCGCGGCGACGGGACCACGCGAGCAGGAAAGCTCGCTGTATGACATAGCGACCCATTTCGGCGTGGTCAGCGATTCGGCTGATGTCGTCGCAGCCCTCCGCGACGGGACATCGCTTCAACCAGCGAGGGTTGCGGCTTGAGCTTTTTCCGGCCGGCGACATCCAAGACAGCGGCGATAGGAGTCCGGTGTGACGACTGAAAAGAAACCGCAATCCAAAAAAGGCGAAACGCCGGGAGGCGATGCACCCCTGAGCCGCGAGCAGGTGCTGCAGCAGTACGCCGGGACCGGCTATGAACTGGACCGCCACCCGGCGCACGTCATCCGCCGGGCGCATCAGCGCGCGACGTTGCGCTTCCAGCAGGTCATGGCCGGCGAAGACCTTTCGCCAACGCAATTCGCGGCGCTCGCCACGATCCTCAAGCATGGCGAAGTTTCGCAGAACCATCTCGGCCGGCTGACGGCGATGGACCCATCGACCATCAGCATCGTCATGCGCAAACTGCTCAAACACGGGCTGATCACGCGCAGCGCCTCCGAAACCGACCAACGCCTGACGATGATCGCGCTGACCAGCAAAGGGACCGACTATACGCTGGAGCGGCTCGAACGCAGCGTCGAGGTCGGGCGGCGGTTCCTGTCGCCGCTCTCACCGGCCGAGCAGGCGACGCTGCTTCGCCTGCTCCAGCGCATCAACGACGACGACCCATCGACTGGCGACGGCGGCAAATAAGCTGCGTCCAGTCCTTTTTTCCATAACAGCAAAAGTGAGAACCGATGTCGTCCGACCTCCAGTCGTCTGCCAACACGCTCGTCGTCCGCAATATCGGTCTCATGCTGAGTGGCGATCTAGCACAACCGATCATCGACGCCGACACCATCGTCGTGACCGATGGACGCATATCAGGCATTGGCAAGGCAGGCGACATTGATGGCGGCAGCGCGGCGACGGTCATCGATGCGATGGGCTGCGCGGTCGCGCCGGGTCTTATCGACAACCACGCCCATCCGGTGGCCGGCGACTGGACGCCTCGGCAGAACCAGATCGGCTGGATGGATTCGACCGTGCATGGCGGCGTCACCACCATGATCTCGGCGGGGGAAGTCCACACGCCGGGCCGACCGCGCGACCTGGTCGGGCTGAAGGCGCTGGCGATCGCTGCCCAACGCACCTTCTCCAACTTCCGTCCGAACGGCATGAAGATCCTGGCCGGGGCACCGATCCTGGAACCCGGCCTTACCGAGGAAGACTTCCGCAGTCTCGCCGAGGCCGGCGTGACGCTTGTCGGCGAGGTCGGGCTTGGCGGCGTCAAGGATGGGCCGACCGGCCGGCAGATGATCGCCTGGGCGCGCAAATACGGCATGACCTCGATGACCCACACGGGCGGCCCGTCGCTGCCCGGCTCCGGCCGCATCGGCGCGGATGTCGTGCTGGAGGTCGACGCCGACATCGTCGCCCACGTCAATGGCGGGCCAACCGCCCTGCCCGACGCGGAAATACGGCAGATCTGCGAGAAGGGCTCGAGGGCGCTTGAAATCGTCCATAACGGCAATTTGCGCACCGGACTGTTCGTGCTCGATCTGGCAAGGCAGCGCGGCGAACTTTCGCGCGTCATCCTCGGCACCGACAGCCCGGCCGGATCCGGCGTGCAGCCGCTCGGCATCCTGCGGACGCTCACCATGCTGGCTTCGCTGGGCGGCATCGCGCCGGAAGTGGCGTTCTGTCTTGCCAGCGGCAACACGGCGCGCGTGCGCAGACTGGACGATCGCGGTTTGATCGAGGTCGGTCGCGCCGCCGACCTGATCTTCATGGATCAGGCGATCGGCGGCGCCGGCGACGGGCTGCTCGACAGCGTGGCGCTCGGCAATCTTCCAGGCATTGGAATGGTCGTCATCGACGGCGTGGTGCGGACCGGCCGGAGCAGAAATACGCCTCCGGCGATGCGCGTGCCGGAAGTCCTGCCTGCCTGACGGTCAGCCGACGCCGTCAATCCCGACAATCTTGTCCTTGGTCAGCCCGCCGACGAGATCGTCGTTGCTATCGCCGTCACCGATTCCGGC
>NZ_RZQY01000711.1:0-2944 GCF_003998575.1 Mesorhizobium sp. M7A.F.Ca.CA.001.10.2.1
CTTGGCAGGCGCCGTCAACGGCATGCTGGTCGTCGGCCTGAAGGTGAATTCGCTCGTGCTGACGCTCGCGACGATGTTGATTTTCCGCTCGCTCTCCCACTGGATCACCAACAGCCAGCCGGTGACCGGAACCGACATCATGCTCTCCCTGGCGCTGGCCAAGATCTATCTCGATGTCTTCACCCTCCGCAGCGCGCTGTTCATCGCCCTGATCGTGCTGCTGCATTTCTGGCTGACGCGCACCATACCCGGGCGCAACGTCTTTGCGGTGGGGTCCAACCCGGCGGCTGCCAAGGAAAGCGGTATCGCCTCGGACCGTATCGTCTTTCTCGGCTTTGTCTTTGCCGGCACGCTTGCCGGCCTGGCGGGGGTTCTCCAGAGCCTCGTCACCAACACCGGCTCGCCTGTCTTCGGCTCGGAACTGACGGTCGCCGTCATTGCCGCGGTCGTTGTCGGCGGGACTCGTCTCGAAGGCGGCAGGGGATCCGCGCTCGGCACGCTCGGCGGCGTGCTGACAATCGGCTCGCTGACCATCGCGATGGAGTTCCAGTCCGTTCCCGCATACGTCCAGCAGGTCGTGTCCGGGCTTATCCTGATCCTGCTCGTCGTGCTCGATCGGGCCGTTACCACCAAGGGGAGGGCTCCGGGCACGCGCCCGGCGCTCGTTCGCGACAATCCAATCACTCAAGGAGGAACCACATGATCGGGAGGAAACACATGATTGGCAAGAAAAGCATGCTTCACGTCGCCGCCGTGGCGGCTGTGCTGGCATCGACGGGCTGGGCCAGTGCCAAGACGGTTTGCTACGTGACGGCAGCGGATTCGCATGCCTACGCGACGCCGGCCAACAAGGCGCTTCAGGCGCGCGCCGCGGAACTCGGCATCGAGATCCTGAGCCTCAGCCAGGATTTTGATGTCCAGAAAGGCACCGAGCAGCTCAACACCTGCGTTGCGCGCAAGGTCGACGGCATCATCCTGTGGCCGCTCGACCCGCAGGCATACATACCGGGGCTGGCGCGCGCGCAGCAGGCGAACATTCCGGCGATCCTCATCAATTCGCCGATGAGCGACGATGCCAAGCCGTTCATCAAGTCGTTCACCGGGCCTGACGTCTACGAGGAAGGCAAGCTGGCGGCGGACTCGCTGAGCAAGGCGCTCGGCGGCAAGGGCTCCGTCGTCATCATCGCCGGCCAGGCCGGCAACGGCACCACGATCGGACGCGTCAGCGGCTTCACCGACCGTCTCAAGGAAACCAATGCAGACATCAAGGTGCTCGACACGGTCAACGCCGACTTCGACCAGCAAAAGGCGCTGGTGGTCAGCCGCGATCTGATCACACGCTTCGGCGACCAGATCAGCGGCGTCTACGCCAATGACGACACGATGGCCCGCGGCTTCATCGATGCCTGGAAGGAGGCCAACCCCTCCAAGGCCGCACCGCCGATCGTCGGCATCAATGGCCAGAAGGATGCGTTCGAATCGATCCGCACCAATGAAATGTACTCGACCATCGTCCAGTCGCCCGTCGAGGATGGCCGCCTGGCGATCAACACGATGGCCGAGATCATCGACGGCAAGCAGGTCAAGGACCGGCTGCCCATCCCGCTGACCGTCGTCACCAAGGACAACGTCAACGCGGTCGAACCAGCGTTCTGATACAAGGAGGCCGGCCCGGTGTATTCGGGCCGGCCTCCTTTTCTTGCCAGAGAGAGAAATTCTAATAGCGGCGGCAGAATTGGAATAAACTAACTCTACAGAGTTTGTGGAATAAGCAATCTGCACTGGCGATCTGGTTTCCACCCGGACAGGACCACGCCATGCCCACTCTTTCGCATCAGCTACTCACCAAAGCAGGCATATCCGGCCGCCTTCGTCAGGCAGCGGGAGAGAGGCCATGAGCCGGGTCGTGCCGGACCGCATCAAGGTGCTCTGGTTTCTGCCGACGCATGGCGACAGTCGTTATCTTGGCACGGCCGAGGGCGGCAGATCGGTCGATCTGCCGTATCTGACGCAAGTGGCGAAGGCGGCCGACACGCTCGGCTACTATGGCGTGCTGTTGCCGACCGGCCGCTCGTGCGAGGATTCCTGGGTGATCGCATCGGCTCTCGTGCCGATGACCGAACGCTTGCGTTTCCTTGTCGCCGTGCGCCCCGGTTTGCAGTCGCCGACGCTCGCCGCGCGCATGACTGCGACGCTGGATCGCATCTCCAATGGCCGCCTGCTGATCAACGTCGTCACCGGCGGCGATCCGCTGGAGAACAAGGGCGACGGCATTTTCCTGTCGCATGCCGAGCGCTACGAGGTGACGCAGGAATTCCTTCGGATCTACAAGCGGGTGCTGAGCGGCGAGACGGTCGAGCATGAGGGCAAGCATTTCCGCATCGAGGATGGAAGGCTGCTGTTTCCGCCGGTGCAGACACCCTATCCCCCGCTCTACTTCGGCGGCTCGTCCGATGCCGGGTCGACTGTGGCAGCGCAGGAGATCGACAAATATTTGACCTGGGGCGAGCCGCCAGCCGATGTCGAGCGCAAGCTGGACGGCATGCGTGAACTGGCGCAGAAGGCTGGCCGCAAGCTCTCCTTCGGCATTAGGCTGCATGTCATCGTCCGCGAAACCACCGAGGAGGCTTGGGCCGCGGCCGACAGGCTGATCAGCCGGCTCGACGATGCGACGATCGCCTCGGCGCAGAAGGTCTTTGCCCGCATGGATTCGGTCGGCCAGGCGCGGATGAGCGCATTGCATGGCGGCAATCGCGCCAAGCTCGAGATCGCGCCCAATCTGTGGGCCGGCGTCGGCCTGGTGCGCGGCGGCGCAGGGACCGCACTTGTCGGCGATCCCGACACGATCGCCGAGCGCATCGACGAGTACCGGCGCCTCGGTATCGATACCTTCATCCTTTCCGGCTATCCGCATCTCGAAGAAGCCTATCGCTTCGGCGAGCTG
>NZ_RZQY01000712.1:0-2943 GCF_003998575.1 Mesorhizobium sp. M7A.F.Ca.CA.001.10.2.1
GCGTCGGCACCTTCTTGCGCCTTCATCTTGCCGGCGAAAGTGTTGGCCAGGATGTCCTCGGCGGCGCTGTAGTATTGGAAAATGCCGGGGATGCGTGGCTCGATCGCCGCGTTCGGATGGTTGTAGCTGTCTGATTCCGACTTGAGGTAGGAGGTGATGAAGGCCTCGTCGTAGCCGGCCGCCACCCATTCGGGAATGTCGAAATGCGAGTTGCGGTAGGGCTGGAAGCCCGACGGATACATCGCCGTCCAGATCGACAGGTCCTTGCCGCCGAGATGGGCGGCGGCGGACCATGCCGCCTTCTTCTTCTTTTCGTCGGCATCGACGCGGGCCATCACATAGACGCCCCAGCCGAGATAGGCGCAGTTGGGCGCATAGTTCGGGCCGCTGGCGAGCTTGTCCCAGGCGCCGGTCTTCGCATTGTAGACATCGTCCGAGCCGGGCAGGATCGAGAAGCCGGTGACGTCGCCGACGACGGAAGAGTCGTTGGTCTTGACGTTGGAGCCGACGTCGCCCCACCAAGTGACCATCGAGCCGGTGCCGGCCAGGAACTGCTGGAAGGCGGTCGTGTTCGGATCGGCATTGATCTGGTCGGCGGGTTCGGACGGCAGCGCGTCGATGACGTCCTGGATGGCGCGCACCCAGGCCGGATTGTTGACGCGCGGCTTCATCGTGTCGGCGTCGAAGAGCCAGGCCTTGTCGTCGGGGTGCTTGGCATAAGCGGTGGCGCGACTGCCGAGGAAATAGAAGCCGAAGCCGCCCCAGGGCTTTGGCGCGTCGAGATAGCCATAGACGTCCTGGTCCTTGAGCTTCTTGCCCTTGAGGAACTTGGTCACCGCCTGAACCTGCTGCCAGGTCTTCGGTACGCCCCATTCACCTTCGCCGCCGCCGTCCTTCCAGGCCTTGGCGAGGTCGGCATCGGCGAACACGTCGGTGCGGTAGTTGAAGTTGTGCGCGTCGCCGTCGACGGTCACGCGGTATTGCTTGCCGTCCCAGGTGCCGACCGGCGGCTTCAGATAGCTGACCAGATCGTCGAAATCGATCTGGGTCTTGACCCAGTCGGGCATTTCCGACGTCAGGCCCTTGCCGCAGACATCGCCTTCGAACGGCGCGCCCATTTCGATAATGTCGAAATCGACGGTGCCGGTCGCGATCGACTGCTGCAGGCGGGCATTGTAATCGGCCTGCGCCAGGTCGATCCAGTTGATCTTGGCGCCGGTATAGGTCTCCCACGGCTTCAGGAAGCCGCGGAACAGCACATTGTGCAGGTTCTGGTTGTTGAGACCCATGAAGGTCAGCTCGACGCCGGCGAATTCGCCTTCCTTGACATTGGCCTTGGTCGCTTCGAGGCAGAGTTCACCGACCTTCTGGAAGTCGGCGTCCGTCGGCTGGCCTTTGCCGACGCCGGGGATCTGCAGGATTTTTGTGCGCAATTCGCTTGCCGCGGAAGCCGGGCGCGTCAAGGCGCCAAGTCCGGCGCTGGATGCGGCTGCGATCGCGGCCATGCTGGCCGCGCCCTTCAATATGTCGCGCCTTGTGGCGCCGGCTCGAACCAGTTTGTCGTAAAGACCCGTTCTCATCGCCTATTCCTCCCAGAACATCAGTGTGAATAAATCGGCCAACTGTCGGACGCCGGAGCGCCAAAGATGCTCCCGTTTCGGAAACGAATTAGGCAGGACCCCACCCTGCGTCGATTGAGGTTCCGATTGCGGATCGGATACCGACATTTTGACCAACGCCTGCCACTATTCTCACAACACAACGCCGTGTCAACGAGAGCGGGTTTTTATCTATAAGGGACCGACTTGCCCTGACAGGTCGCGTTGGTTAGCTTCTGCGCCTACGGCTAATGGAGCCGATGGGGGAGATATGGCGCAAGTCGCGATCAGCAAGGTGGCCAAGGCCTTTGGAACGGTCAAGGTTCTGCACGAAGTCAGCGTCGATATCGCAGACGGACAGTTCGTGGTGCTGGTTGGCCCTTCGGGTTGCGGTAAGTCCACATTGCTCAGGATGGTGGCTGGGTTGGAGACCGTCTCCGCCGGTACGATCGCCATCGGCGACCGCGTCGTCAATCATCTGCCGCCGGCCAAGCGCGACATCGCCATGGTGTTCCAGAACTATGCGCTCTATCCGCACAAAACGGTCGAGCAGAACATGGCCTTTGCCCTCAAGCTCAGGAAAACCGATCCGGCCTTGGTCGCCGAGCGGGTCAAGCGCGCCGCCGATATCCTCGACCTCAATCCCTATCTGAAGCGCTATCCCCGCCAGCTTTCCGGCGGCCAGCGACAGCGCGTGGCCATGGGCCGTGCCATCGTGCGCAATCCGCAGGTCTTCCTGTTCGACGAGCCGCTGTCCAATCTCGACGCCAAGCTGCGCGTGCAGATGCGCACCGAGATCAAGGAACTGCACCAGAGGCTGAAGACCACCACCATCTACGTCACCCACGACCAGATCGAGGCCATGACCATGGCCGACAAGATCGTCGTGATGCGCGACGGCCGCATCGAGCAGGTCGGCGCGCCGCTGGAGCTGTTCGACAGACCGGCCAACCTGTTTGTCGCCGGCTTCATCGGCTCGCCGTCGATGAACCTGCTCAAGGGCACCATGCGCAAGGGCGACAAGCCCGGTGTCGACATCGCGGGCACGCTGTTCCCGATCGCATCGGGCAACGCCGCACAAGACGGGCAAGCCGTCGTTTATGGCGTGCGACCGGAGCATCTCGAAATTCATCCCGACGGCGTGCCGGCGAAGATTTCGGTGGTCGAGCCGACCGGCTCGGAAACGCTGGTGTTCCTGCGCTTCGGCGAAGGCGAGATGGTGGCGCTGTTTCGCGAGCGTCACGACTTCAAGCCGGGCGATACGTTGAAGCTGAAGCCACGGCTCGACCAGATCCATCTTTTCGACGCAGAGACCGGCAAGCGTCTCTGATCCCAACTCACGAGG
>NZ_RZQY01000713.1:0-2936 GCF_003998575.1 Mesorhizobium sp. M7A.F.Ca.CA.001.10.2.1
GCCCGACGAGGAGGTGACGGGCAACGGCGCGGCCGCCGCAATCGCCCGTGGCTGCACCGCCGATGCGGTGCTGATTCCGGAACCTACCGACGAACAGCTGGTTTCGGCCAATTCCGGCGTCATCAAATTCCGCATCACCGTCCATGGCGTGCCCGCACATCCGAGGGAAGCAGAGTCCGGCGTCAGCGCCATCGATGCCGGGCTCGGCCTGATCGGCCACCTGCAGCGTCTTGCGGCCAAGTGGAACGACGAACGCGCGCGCCATCCCGGTTTCGAGGAGATCGCCAATCCCGCATCGCTCAACATCGGCACCATCTCCGGCGGCGAGTGGCTGGCCTCGGTCCCTTTCGCCTGCTCCTTCGAGGGCCGGATCGGCTTCTATCCTGGCGACGATCCCAGGCAGCGCGCCGCCGCGTTCGAAGCCTTCGTCGCCGATACGGCAAGTGCGGATCCGCGGCTCGCCAAGGCAAATCCGAAGGTCGAGTGGATCGGCGTCATGCAGACCGGCTACCGCATGCGGCCGCACTGCTCCGCCGGACAGGTTCTGCAGGAAGCACACGGTCTGGCGCATGGCGGTGAGATGCGTTCCTACGTCATGACCTGTTATCTCGACGCGGCGCTCTTCGCCGTCCATGCGAATATACCGGCGCTGGTCTATGGACCGGTTTCGGAGAATATTCATGGCATTGACGAGCGCGTCAGCCTGTCGTCGCTGCGCCGGGTGACGAAGACGATCGCGCTGTTCGCCGCCGGCTGGTGCGGCGTGGAGCGGGCAATATAACCGGGGAGCCGGCTACACCTCCTCGGTTTCAAGCACGAATGTGCCCGCCGGTATCCGGTTGGTGATCATGGCGCGGATGCCAGCATCGATGGCGGGGTCGGTTTCGTCGAATAGGCCGCAGGCCCGCAGCGCCTTGCGCTGGTCGACGGAGCGGCCGAGATATTCCAGAAGCACGACCGAGGCTGCGGGTCTCCGCCCCCGTAAAAGGGGCATGCCCGTCTGGATGCCGACCAGATAGGCGACGCTCGTCTGGTAGCTCGGATAGAGGATCACCTGGGTGATGCTGGTTTTGAGCAGGATTTCGGATTCGAGCGCGAATATGCGATCGCCGAGCAGCAGCAGCGCGGCCGAATATTTCGAGGTCTTCACGCCATATTTGCCGAAATGGACGAGCCTTTCCATGCATTTCCAGAAATAGCGGCCGTCCTTTTCATAGATCACGACGAGGCATTTGATGATCTTGCCGGCATAGCCGAACGAGTAGAAATAGCGGAAATAGTAGCCGACATAGCGCCCGAGATCGCCGGACCGCTGATAGAGCTGCTCCATGTGCACCAGCAGGTCCGACGGCGCGTGGACGCCGAGCGGGCGGCGGCGCAGGCCGACGATCTCGGCAAAGCGCTGCTGGTCCATCAAAAGCTCGCCTTCGGTCACGCCGAAGAAATCGCAGATCTTGCGCATGTTGCGGCGTGACGGCCAGGTCTGGCCGCTCAGATATTTGTTGAACTGCTGGCGGTTGATCTGCAGGCGCCGACACACGGCGGCGATCGACGGATAATAGCTGCACAGGAAGGCGAGGTTCTGGGGAAGCGGTTCGGTCTGCATGGATCTAATGCATACTGACGCCAGAACAGTGTCAAGTCGCGAAGGGTCGCGAAATTGTGCGACACTGCCGATTTGCCCAAGGTGGCGCCCGCCAAACAGAGGGCCTCACCTTGCGCACAGTGTCCAACTTCCCCCATCCGATCCGCTCGGTCGACCATTTCGAGATCCCGATGCCGGACGGTTGCCGGCTTGCGGCGCGCATGTGGCTTCCCGAGGGTGCTGAACAAAAGCCGGTGCCGGCAATCCTGGAATATATCCCCTATCGCAAGAACGATCTGACCGCCGCGCGCGATGTCGTCATGCATCCCTACGTAGCTGGCCACGGCTACGCAGTGGTGCGCGTCGACCTGCGCGGAACCGGCGATTCCGAAGGGCTGATGCTCGACGAATATCTCCAGCAGGAGCTGGACGACGGCTGCTCGGTCATCGAATGGCTGGCGACCCAGCCCTGGTGCGACGGCAAGGTTGGCATGATCGGCATCTCCTGGGGCGGTTTCAACGGGCTGCAGATCGCCGCCATGCGTCCGCCGGCGCTGAAGGCGGTGATCAGTTGCGCCTCGACCGACGACCGCTACGCCGACGACGTCCACCACATGGGCGGCACGCTGCTTATCGACAATCTCTCCTGGGCCGCGATCATGTTCGGCCGCAACACGCTGCCGCCGGATCCCCGCAACAAGCCGGACAACTGGCGTGCTTTATGGCACAGCCGGCTGAAGGAAAGCGGGTTGTGGCTGAAGAACTGGCTGGAGCACCAGCACCGCGACGAATTCTGGAGGCACGGCTCGGTCTGCGAGGATTTCGACGCGATCGCCTGTCCGGTCTATGCCGTCAGCGGTTGGGCCGACGGCTATTGCCGCTCCGTCTTCCGCCTCATGGAAAAGCTGCAGGGTCCGCGCAAGGGGCTGGTCGGGCCGTGGGCGCACACCTATCCGCATATCGGCAAGCCCGGTCCCGCCATCGGCTTCCTCCAGGAATGCGTCCGCTGGTGGGATCACTGGCTGAAGGGCCGCGACACCGGCATTATGGGCGAACCGATGCTGCGCCTGTTCGTGCAGGACAGCGCCCCGCCGCAAACCTCCTATGAATTGCGGGCCGGACGCTGGGTGACGGAGCCGGCATGGCCGTCGCCGAATGTCGAGCGGCAGTCTTTCTTCCTTTCCGGCAATGGGCGCCTGTCCGCACGCCAGGCAGATCATGCGTCTGGAAGGCAAGCGATCCGTTCGCCCTTGTGGGTCGGCCTGCGCGGCGGCAAATGGTGCTCCTACGCCACGCCCGGCGACCAGCCGGCGGACCAGCGCGGCGACGACGCCGGCAGCCTTGTCTACGA
>NZ_RZQY01000714.1:0-2936 GCF_003998575.1 Mesorhizobium sp. M7A.F.Ca.CA.001.10.2.1
CGACACCGACATCGGGACTGTAGCCGATCCCCGACAACGGCGGATAGGCAAGCCAGCCGGTGCGGGCGAATTCGCCGACGAACAGCGACATCATGACGATGACCGCGCCGCCGACCGTCATCCAGAAGCTGAAATTGTTGAGGAACGGAAACGACACGTCGCGCGCGCCGATCTGCAGCGGGACGACGAAATTCATCAGGCCCGTCACCAGCGGCATCGCCACGAAGAAGATCATGATCACGCCGTGCGCGGTGAAGATCTGGTCGTAGTGATGCGAATTGAGATAGCCTTCCGAACCGCCGAAGGCCATCGCCTGCTGGAGCCGCATCATGATGGCGTCGCTGAAGCCGCGCAGCAGCATGACGATGCCGAGCACCATGTACATCACGCCGATGCGCTTGTGGTCGACGCTGGTGAACCATTCGCGCCACAGATAGCCCCAGAGCTTGAAATAGGTCAGCGCGCCGACGAGGGCGATGCCGCCCAGCGCGACGACTATGAAGGTCGCGACCACGATGGGCTCGTGCAGCGGCAGCGACTCGAGCGTAAGCCGGCCGAAGATCGCCTTGAGAAGAGCAGGATTGTCGAACATGTCTTGCGTGGCGCCTCAGGAGTTGAAGGGCGACCGAAGCGTGCCGGTTGCGGAAGGTGACGGCAGTCGGATCGACAGGGGCAGTGGCCGTTGCAGACCAGCGCCGACGATCGGCGTCGAGGTCATCGGCGTGAAGGATTGATCGGCCTTCGAAGCCGCCAGTGCTTCTTCGGTCGTGCATATGCTGGCGACATAGGATGGGGCAGGGCCGAATATCGTGCCGCGCCGGGCGAACTTGTCGTACAGTAGCGGAAGGGTGTTGCGGATGCCGGCCATTCCCAGACCGCCCTTGGCATCGATCTGCGACATCTCGCTCATGCACATCTTGCCGGGCTCGACGCACATGTTGAGGATCGCCTTGTAGAGATCGGCATCCACCGCCGCATAGTGGCGCACGGGTTGGTTCTCGCTGGGCTGTTCGAGCTCCAGATAGCCGTTTCGGTCGAGCTTGCCGCCGCCGTCCTTTGCCTTCGCGATCCATGCCTGGAAACCGGCGTCGTCCAGGCCGTGGAACGCGAACCGCATTCCCGAGAAGCCGGCGCCGCTGTAGTTGGCGGAGAACCCTTCATAGTCGCCGGACTTGTTTATGACGGCGTGCAGCCTGGTTTCCATACCCGGCATTGCATAGATCTGGCCGGCCAGTGCTGGAATGTAGAAGGAGTTCATCACCGATGCGGAGGTGATGCGAAAGCTGATCGGCCGGTCGACCGGCGCAGCCAGTTCGTTGACCATGGCGACGCCGTACTCCGGATAGATGAACAGCCATTTCCAGTCGAGCGCGACGACTTCGACCTCAAGCGGACGCACGTCCGGCGGCAGCGGCTTGCCGGCCGCTACACGTCCGATCGGACGATAGGGGTCGAGCAGATGGGTGCCCATCCAGGTCACTGCGCCCAGGCAGATTATGATCAGAAGCGGCACCGCCCAAATGACGAGTTCGAGATGGGTCGAGTGGTCCCAATCCGGCTCGTAGCGCGCCTCGCGGTTGGACTGGCGGTATCGCCAGGCAAAGAATATGGTGAGAGCCATCACCGGTATGATGACGATCAGCATCAGTGCCGTGGACACCATCAGCAGGTCGCGCTGCTGCGCGGCGACGTCGCCGGCAGGGTTCATGACGACCATGCTGCAGGAGCCGAGCGATGCCAGCAGGGGCAGCAGGAAAAGGGTACGGAGACGGCTCAATGTATGACCTGTCGGTTGTTCCCCCCAGTGCTAGCCGTACCGCGGCAATGAAGGCATTGGACAATTTGTCCAATGCCGCAATGACGCGGCAGGCCTCATCAAAGCACCTGGCCCGCGCACATGGCAAGCGATCGTAATGAGACCGCGGCGGGGCGACGGAGAATGCTGTGAGCCCAACTTCTAAGATCGAAGCCGACGCAAGACGGATCAACGCGCGGCATCATGAAGTGAAGCCCGGCGAAATCGCCGTTGGCGTCATCATCGGCAGGACGTCGGAATTCTTCGACTTCTTCGTCTACGCGATCGCTTCCGTCATCGTTTTTCCGAAGCTCGTATTTCCTTATGCCGACCCGTTGACCGGCACGCTCTACTCCTTCGCCATCTTCGCGCTTGCCTTCATCGCGCGGCCGATCGGCACGGCGATCTTCACCGCGCTCGACCGCGCCTACGGACGCAGCGCCAAGCTCACCATCGCGCTGTTCCTGCTGGGGACCTCGACCGTGTCGATCGCCTTCGTGCCCGGTTACGACCAGATCGGCCAGGCTTCGGCCTGGCTGCTGGCCATGTTCCGGATCGGTCAGGGACTGGCGCTGGGCGGGACATGGGACGGACTTGCCTCGCTGCTGGCGTTGAATGCGCCCGAAAAGCGCCGCGGCTGGTATGCGATGATCCCGCAGCTGGGCGCACCACTCGGGCTCATCGTTGCCAGCGCCCTGTTTGCATATTTCGTCGGCAACCTGTCGGCCGAAGACTTCTTCAGCTGGGGCTGGCGCTACCCGTTCTTCGTCGCCTTCGCCATCAATGTCGTCGCCCTGTTCGCACGGCTGCGCATCGTGGTGACGCCGGAATACACCAAACTGTTCGAAGGCCAGGAACTGGAGCCGACTTCCGTCCGCGAGACGTTGCGCGCCGAAGGGCGCACTGTCGTGCTCGGCGCCTTCGCGCCGCTGGCGAGTTTCGCCCTGTTCCACATGGTGACGGTGTTTCCTCTGTCCTGGATTTTCCTGTTCACGCGCGAGGGACCGGCACGGTTCCTCGTCATCGAGACGATCGGAGCTTTCTTCGGCCTGGCGGCAATCGCGATCTCGGGCTTCGTCGCCGACCGGGTTGGGCGCTGGCCCTTGCTCGGAGGCTCGGCGGTGGCCATTGCCGTGTTCAG
>NZ_RZQY01000715.1:0-2936 GCF_003998575.1 Mesorhizobium sp. M7A.F.Ca.CA.001.10.2.1
GCGAGGCCGTCGAGGTGACCGACCGGCGGGGGGAAACCCGCCGCAAGAAAATCCTGATCGCCGACATGGATTCAACCATGATCGACCAGGAATGCATCGACGAGCTGGCCGACGAGATCGGCGTCAAGGATCATGTTGCGGCCATCACCGCGCGATCCATGAATGGTGAGATCGCCTTCGAACCGGCTTTGCGTGAACGGGTGGCGTTGCTCAAGGGCCTCGACGCCGCCGTGGTCGATCGCATCGTCGCCAATCGCCTGACGCTGGCAGCGGGCGGCCGTGTTCTGGTCCGGACCATGCGCGCCAATGGCGCCTGGACGGCACTCGTGTCTGGCGGGTTCGAGGTCTTCACGACGCGCATCGCCGCCATGCTCGGTTTCCAGGAGAACCGCGCCAATCGCCTGCTCGAGCAGGACGGCCGCTTCACCGGGCTGGTCGGCGAACCGATCCTCGGCCGCGCCGCTAAGGCCGACGCGCTGATCGAAATTTCAGCGCGCCTCGGCCTGACGCCCGCCGACGCCATCGCCGTCGGCGACGGCGCCAATGATCTCGACATGATCTGCCTTGCCGGTACCGGTGTCGCGCTCCACGCCAAGCCGACGGTGGCGGCACAGGCCAAGGTCCGCATCGATCATGGCGACCTGACCGCGCTGCTTTATGTGCAAGGCTACAGGCGGGAGGAGTTTGTGCAATGAAACCAATGCGTACCGAGCGCCTGATCCTGCGCAACTGGGAAGATCGCGACCGCGACCTGTTCCACCGCATAAACTCCGACGACCGGGTGATGGAGTTCTTTCCGTTCCGCCGTGACCGCGCCGAGGCGGATGCCAAGATGGACGAGCTCCGGGCCTGGACCGCGGAGGACGGATACGGTTTTGCTGCCGCCGAGATCACCGCCACCGGTGAATGCATCGGCTTCATCGGTCTCCTCGACACCGATCATGTGCCATCCCTGCCAGCTGGCACCATCGAGATCGGCTGGCGACTGGCACCTGAGTTCTGGGGCAAGGGCTATGTCACCGAGGCAGCCGAAGCGTGGCTGGCCTACGGCTTCGAGACGCTTGGCCTCGATGAAATCGTGTCATTCGCCGTCGCGGCCAACCGCCGCTCCACCGCCGTCATGCAACGCCTCGGCATGAGCGCGGATCCGTCCGGCGATTTCGACCACCCCAGCATTCCCGACAGCCATCCCGCGCTCAAGCGCCATGTCCTGTACAGACTGTCGCGCCAAGACTGGCAGGCAAGAAAAAGGGCGGCCCGCTAGCCGCCCTTTCCATTCAAGATGAGGATTTTTTCGCCGCATCTTCCGGATCTCAGTCCATCCGGATCGTCACGAACCTGAGCTCGCCGGTCTTCGAGGCCAGCATCAAGAGCGCATTCTTGCGCCCCTGTTCCTTCAAGGCGCCGATCCGGTCCATGACGTCCTTGGGCGTGGCGACCGATTCCTGCGCGATCTCGGTGATCACCTCGCCGGGCTGGATGCCGCGTTCGGCGGCGGCCGAGTCCTTGGTGACGTCGGTGATGACGACGCCCGAAACATCGGCCGCAATGCTGAACTTCTTGCGTGTCTCGTCGTTCAGTTCGCCGACCGTCATGCCGAGCACCGAAGCAGTGGAAACGGCCGGAGCCTTGTCGCCCTTGTCCTGATCGGTGTTGCTGCCCTCCTCACTGCTGGCGAGCTTCTCGCCATCCTCGAGCCGGCCGAGCGTCACTTTCACGGTCTGCTCGACACCCTTGCGCACGATGAGCACATCGACCGCCTTGCCAACCGGGCTTTCGGCGACGACGCGCGGCAGATCGCGCATCTCATGGATGTCCTTGCCGTCGAACTTGATGACGACGTCGCCCGCTTGGATGGTGCCATTGTCGACCGGGCCACCCTTGATCACGCCGGCGACCAGCGCGCCCCTGGCGGTCGCCATGCCGAGGCTTTCGGCGATGTCGTCGGTCACCGGCTGGATGCGCACGCCCAGCCAGCCGCGCCGCGTCTCGCCGAACTGGCGCAACTGGTCGACGACGCCGGACGCGAGCTGGGCGGGGATGGAAAAGCCGATGCCGATCGAACCGCCGGAAGGCGAAATGATCGCCGCGTTGATGCCGATGACTTCGCCGGCGCTGTTGAACAGCGGTCCGCCGGAATTGCCGCGGGTGATCGCGGCATCGGTCTGGATGAAGTCATCATAGGGGCCGGAATTGATGTCGCGGTTGCGGGCAGAGACGATGCCGACCGTGACCGTGCCGCCGAGGCCGAACGGATTGCCGATCGCCATCACCCAGTCGCCGACGCGCATCTTGGTGGAATCGCCGAACTTCACCGCCGTCAGCTTGTGGCCTTTCGGATCGACCTTGAGCACGGCGACATCGGTCTTGGTGTCGGTGCCGACCAGCGTCGCCTTCAAGGTGACACCATCGGAGAAATTGACCTCGATGTCGTCGGCATCGGCAATGACATGGTTGTTGGTGACGACGATGCCTTGCTCGGCATCGATGACGAAGCCGGAGCCCAGCGACTGCACCTTCTGCGAGCCGTTGTCCTTGTCACCGCCGCGGTTCTTGAAGAAATCGTCGAAGAAATCCTGGAAGGGCGACCCCTCGGGCAATTGCGGCATCGGCACCGCGCCCGGGCCTTCGGTGCCCTTGACCGTCTGCGAGGTCGATATGTTGACCACTGCGCCGAGCAGGCCTTGCGCCAGATCGGCGACCGAAGCAGGTCCATCGGCGGCAAATGTCGGCGTCACGAAGGACGGGACAGCGACTGCGCTGACAAGAAGTGCCGCCGCGCCGGCGATGAATGTCCGCCAAGCCGCGCACAGAATTGTATTGGATGTCATCGAGAAGCCTCCCGGTATCCTTGAAAAGAAAAGCGCTTCGACGAAAACGCCGCGTCACGCCATGTTGGCAAAAAATACGGCACGTTTGCGGCTATGACTATCGGC
>NZ_RZQY01000716.1:0-2935 GCF_003998575.1 Mesorhizobium sp. M7A.F.Ca.CA.001.10.2.1
GCGATCGAACCCGAGGCGGCGCGGCGCGATGAGGACATGCGCTTCGTTGTCGTTCGCGGCACCAATCCACTCTGCAATCCAGACTGCCCGGAATGGATTTCGGCGGAAGGTGCGATCACCCCCCGGACCCCGCAGAAGCTGCGCCAATTGCTCGCCATGCTTGGCAAACGGCAACTGCCTGTCGTGATCAGTTCGAGGGGAGGCGACCTGCTCAGCGCCCTGGCGGCAGGACGGCTTATCCATGAAAAGAAGCTCGACGTCGCCGTTGGCCGCACCGATTTCGTCGGCTGTGACCCAGGGGCGTGGAATTGCCTGGCCAAAGAGGGCGCCTATGCCGGGCTGAGCATCGATGCCGGCGTGGAGTGCGATTCGGCCTGCGCGCTGATGCTTGCCGGCGGCATCAGGCGGTTTGTCGGTCCCCAGGCGCGGCTTAGCCTTTACCCGATGGGGCAAAAGCAGATGGTCAAGGCCTATCTCGAGGAGATGGCGATCGGTCCCGCCCTGTTCGCAGCGATCGAGCGGCGCTCGGTCGAGCGCCGGCTGGAACCCGGCATGATGCTGAAGGTCGGCCTGACGACCGGCCTGCAATCGGTCGACGCGCTGACCGGTGCCACCATTTGCGAGGCGGTGCCAAGACCCGAGAATTGCCGGATCCGGCCTTCCGCCAATGCCGAGGCTGATGCGCCGGCCAAATTGTAGTGTGCGGCGGAGCCGGAAACCGGGCATGAGGCAGCTTGAGCCGCTTCCGATTGTTCCGCTATCGTCGCTGCTGGCGGCGCCAGGCAGGCGGAGGATCGATGCCGGCCTGGGTTGGGGCGTGCCGGGCGGCCCCTATAAGCCACCGGTACGAAACCATGATCGGCACGAAACGTATCGGGCGCAGGCATCCGGAATAACGCCACAATAGGGCGGAATGCTGCACTGGCCTGCAACCGTGAACGGTCCCGAGATGCTGATCGCCCATCTTCCAAGTGGCTATATTCTCGGAACGTTCATGCGCAGGCAGTGGCCTGGCAGCCCGGCTATCGTCGGGGCCGCCATAGTCGGCAGTGTCATCCCCGATATCGATATGCTGTATTTCCATTTCATCGACGGCGGACGCACCCGCCATCACTCCTATATGACGCATTGGCCGCTGTTCTGGGCGGCCGCAGGGGCGCTGTCGTTGCTATTCGTCAGCTGGCGCGCCCGCTCGTATCTGGCAGCCACGGCTGCCTTCTTTGCCGCCGCCATGCTGCATATGGTCCTCGATACGCTGGCGTCGCCGATATTGTGGCTGATGCCATTCGATCGGCGGGCGTTCGAACTCGTCACTGTACCGGCGGACTTCAGCAATTGGGTGCTCAGCTTTTTGCTGCACTGGACGTTCGCATGCGAACTCCTGATATGCGGCTGGGCGCTTTGGCTTGCACGCGGGCGACCGCAGCCTGCCACGAATGCCGCTTGAGGACGCTCCACATCGAAGAGGGCAGGCGACGTCTCTCTCAATCACGCCACCGCGCGCTGGCGACTTCAGGCCGGAGCTTGGGATCGACCCGGATGGCCTTGTCGGGATTAAGGCGCGTTTGCTTGCAAACCGCTCTTTACAGAGCGTGCGGAAGCTTTTAGGAAGCGCCTTCTGCGCCGACATGCGCACGATACGGGCATAGCTCAGTTGGTAGAGCGGCGGTCTCCAAAACCGCAGGTCGTAGGTTCGAGCCCTGCTGCCCGTGCCATTTCTTGGAATGGCATTCAACGCAATGTTTCGCCGTTTCGAAATGGCGTTTCAAAGCGATATTTCCATGCTCTGGCCTTTGAAAATCGGCGACCCGCTTGCCATATAGGGTCGATTGGGGCATAAGAGCGCCATAGCCGGGACGGAACGACTGGATGGTTCCGAGGCGGTGTTTGGTCATAAAGCGGAGACTTGCCACTTGCGTGGATCAAGAATCGGTTTTATGTAGACGAAACAGACACGCGACGCGTGGAGCTGGGAAACCGGCTTTACGCGTCTGATTTGCATGGGCGAAATGATTGCGCTGATTCGGCGCGAGATTGGGCTCAGGCGGCACGTCCCGGCCAGCGGGATCATCCAGGAGACCCGGCCAACGGGTCTTGAAGACAGAGCGGCATATGGCTTCGAAAACCACAAATCCTTTCGTCTTTCTCCAGCAGGTTCGCGCGGAGACCGCCAAGGTGACTTGGCCGTCGCGACGCGAAACGATGATCTCGACGGTGATGGTTCTGGCCTTCGCAGTGATCGCGATGATCTTTTTCTTCACCGCCGATCAGCTCATGGGCCTTGCGGTCGAACAGATTCTGGGCATCGGACGCTAAGTCCGGCGATTACGGAGAAGTCTTGAAATGACCGCGCGCTGGTACATCGTCCACGCTTATTCGAACTTTGAAAAGAAGGTCGCCGAGGATATCGAGAACAAGGCCAAGCAGAAGGGCCTGTCCGCCGACATCCACCAGATCGTGGTTCCGACCGAGAAGGTCGTCGAAGTTCGCCGCGGCCGCAAGGTCGATGCCGAGCGCAAGTTCTTCCCGGGCTATGTGCTGCTGAAGGCCAATTTGACCGACGCCGTGTTCTCGCTGGTCAAGAACACACCGAAGGTCACCGGCTTCCTGGGCGACTCCAAGCCGGTGCCGATCACCGAGGCGGAAGCCCAGCGCATCCTGAACCAGGTGCAGGAAGGCGTCGAGCGGCCCAAGCCCTCGGTCACGTTCGAGATCGGCGAAGCGATCCGCGTTTCGGATGGTCCGTTCGCGTCGTTCAACGGTTTCGTCCAGGAAGTGGACGAGGAGCGGGCGCGGCTCAAGGTGGAAGTTTCGATCTTCGGGCGCGCCGTGCCGGTCGATCTGGAATTCGGACAGGTCGAAAAGGGCTGATCCGAAATCCCTGACGCCGGTTTGGCGATCAGGGGAGGCGGCGCGGAAGCGCGCGGCCTGAGAC
>NZ_RZQY01000717.1:0-2932 GCF_003998575.1 Mesorhizobium sp. M7A.F.Ca.CA.001.10.2.1
GTCCCCCTTCGTCACCTCGGTGTTGAAAACGCTTGGCGCGCGGGGCGCCGAGGCCGGGTTGAGGATCGGCGACAACGAGCCGTATGACTGGCGTCAGGCAGTTGGCTACACGCTGAACCGGCACGGGTTGGAGCAGGGCAGGCCTTGCCTTTATCTCGAAGTCCGCAACGACCTGCTTTCCGATCCGGAAACATTCGAGCTCGTCAGCCGCACGCTAGAAACCGTATTTGCCACCGTTGCGATGTCGTTATGGCCGAAACCAGCCGTAGCCGTCTAAAGGCTGGACGCCCCCGAGGCGCGCCGCTAGAGCTTGTCGAATTGGAAACACGACAGCCAAGGGCGCGGGTGATGCAGGGCAATGTGGGTAGCAAGATCCGCGATGCGCGCAAGGAGCGGAACATCACGCTGCGCGATCTCAGCGAACGCTCCGGCCTTTCGGTTTCGCAATTGTCGAAACTGGAGAACGGCAAAGCCCGGCTGACGGTCGACGTCGCACTGATGATCGCCGGCGTGCTGCATGTGCCGGTGGCCTCCTTCCTGTTCAGCCCGAAGCCGGGCATGCAGGCGCGGCGCTCGATCACGCGCGCCGGCAGCGGCATCCTGCACCAGGGCAACGCAATGGAATTCGAGGTCCTGTGCAGCGATTTTCGCGACAAGACCAACATTTTCTGGCGTGTCACGCTGCGCGCGAAGAGTTTTGAGGAGAACGGTGGCTGGCGCAGCCATTCGGGCGAGGAGTTCATCCACGTGCTGAGCGGCAGCCTGGAACTGCACACGATCCATTATGATCCAACCGTGCTGCAGCCGGGCGACAGCATCCTGTTCGATGGCGAAATGCAGCACGCCTATATCGCGCTGGGCGAAGAGCAGGTGATCATGCTGATGTCGAACACAGTGCCGCGCGACGGGCTGCCGGCCGGCGCCGGGGTCTGATCCCGGCCTGACTGGAATCCGGGCCCGAAAGTTTGGGGCCTCTCAAGAATATTTTCTAAAATGGAAAAAAATACTTGTTATGGAAAAGTCCGGGGTCTAGCATCCTGTTCACCGGCCGACAGGAGAAATAGCCATCGGCCGGATGGGAGATGGAACCGATGCTGTCGGTTGAGGCAGTCAGCAAGACCTTTGGCGGCGTGCAGGCGTTGCGCAGTGCCTCGCTGGCCTGCGAGGCCGGCGAAATCCTCGGCCTGATCGGCCCCAATGGCGCCGGCAAATCCACTCTGGTCAACGCCATCTCCGGCGTGCTCAAGCCGGACACCGGCAGTGTGAGGCTGGCGGGCAAGGAGATCACCGGCCACGGTCCTGAGCATTGCGCGCGGGCCGGCGTCGCGCGTACGTTCCAGACCATCCGGCTGTTCAAGGATTTGACCGTCCGGCAGAATGTCGAGGTCGCCCATATCACCTGCCAGGCGGTTCGGCCGGAAGCGGCGGCACGCATCGGCGTCGATCAACTGCTTGCGCAATATCAGCTGGATGGCTTCGCCGACGTTCCGGCCGGCACGCTGTCCTATGGCAGCCAGCGTCGGCTCGAAATCGCCCGCGCGCTGGCGTTGGGCCCATCGTTGCTGCTGCTCGACGAGCCGGCGGCCGGCCTCAACGAAGGCGAGTCCGAGACATTGGCGGTAGCGATCGAGGGCATTCGCAGGGATGTCGGCTGCGCGACCATCGTCATCGATCACGATTTGCGATTCATCAACCGGCTTTGCGACCGGCTCTGCGTCATGGATCAGGGCCAGGTGATCGCGTCCGGGCAAACCGAAGCGGTGTGGCGCGATCCGCGCGTCATCGAGGTTTATGTCGGGCAGTCCGAGACATCGTGACGGCGCCCTAAGCGCCAACAACAAGGGAGAAGGAGGGGTCAAATGGAGAAGATGATTTTGGGGGCCGCGGTCGTGGCGGCGGGGCTTTTGCAGGTGACGCATGCCGGTGCCGCCGATCTGAAGATCGGGCTCGCGGTGGCAATGACCGGCACCTACGCACCCTACAGCGAGGCCGAAGGGGCGCGCTGCATGGCCGACAAATTGAACAAGGCCGCAGGCGCCGGCGATCCCAAGGTCGAGCTGATGATCGAGGACAACCGCTCCGATCCGCAGCTTTCGGTGTCGCTCGGCCAGAAATTCCTCGATGCCGGCGCCCAGGTCATCACCGGCGTGCCGTTCCCGGATGCGCTGATCCCGACAGCGCAGATCGCCGCGCCCTATGGTGCCACTGTATTCTCGGCGCCGAACACGCAGCTTGAGATGCAGCAGGCCGGCCTCGACAATTTCATTGCCGGCGCGGTGCCGGATCCGATCAATGCGGCAGCGACCGCCAATGCGCTCTACGGCAAGGGCGCGCGTACCGTGGCGCTGATGGTCTCGCCCGATGCAGGCTCTTATTCCGAAAAGCTGCCGGAATGGTTCGGCGAGGTGTTCGAGCATCTCGGCGGCAAGGTCGTCTCCAAGCTCAACTATTCCTGGGGCACATCAGACTGGTCGCCGCAGATCGCTAGCATCAAGGCGTTGCCGCAGAAGCCGGACGCCATCCACATCTGCGGCGTGCTGCCCGATGTCGGCATTTTCATCCGCCAGCTGCGCGCCAATGGCTATGACGGTTGGGTGGCCGGCTGCGATGCCTTCGACGACAAGTCGCTGGAAGGCACCGTGGGTGATCCGGCATCGCTGGAGAAGGTGATGTTCGCCACCCATGGCGCGACCGGCGTCGACAGCCCGATCGACAAGTTCCTGGCCCAGTGCAAGGCCGACGGCTACAAGATCAACGGCATCTTCGACGCGCTTGGCGCCGACATGGTGCAGATCAGCTACGAGGCGGCGAAGAAGTCCGGCACGGTCGAGCCCGCCGCCTTGCGCGAGGCGATCCGCGCGCCGGGCGGCTATCCCGGCACCACGGCGCCGGTCATATCCTTCGCCGAGGAGAAGGGTTATCCGGTCAAGGC
>NZ_RZQY01000718.1:0-2931 GCF_003998575.1 Mesorhizobium sp. M7A.F.Ca.CA.001.10.2.1
GTGCTGACCTGGCGCGAAAGCGGCGGCCCGCAAGTCGCTCCGCCGGATCGGCACGGCTTCGGCTCGATCCTCATTCGCCGCAGCCTAGCCAAGGTCATTTCCAGCGAAGTGACCCATGAATTCCGGCCGGAAGGCGTGTTTGCCGAAATATCGATGCCGCTGGAAGAGTTGTCAAAGTGACCTCTCCCAACAGCTCTATATCCGTTCGCTCTCATCCAGATCGTCGGATTTCACATTCTCGCGGTAGATGGCGTAGGCCGCGAGCGCCACGGCCGGCCCCAGAATGACGCCGAGACCGCCTTTTCCCTTGAGCAGACTCGGCAGCACGGCGAGTGCGGCGGTGATGCCGATCGCCTTCATGTCGGCATTGCGGCGCTGCGCCCGGCGCCGGGCGCGTGAGCCTGCGGAGATCCGGTAGATCAGCAGGATAAGTCCGGCAAGCACCAGGAAACCGACGCCAAACCCCAGTGCCGCGGCAAGCGGCCCATAGCGCATCGCCGTCCAGATATAGGCGGCCCCGACAAGAAAAACGAGACCGCAAAGTGCGGCGGCCATGGCGATCACATAGACGATTGCCGCCGTGCGCGCCCGGTGTATGGCGGCCACGGTTTCCCCCGAGGCGAGGCCCGAGATCAGGGTTGCCAACATTCCCATCTGGAGCGCGACTAGCGACGCGCGATGAGCGCGAAAAGGAAGCCTACGCCGGCGGCGATCGCCAGTGACGTCACCGGCTTTTCACGCACGCTTGCCATCATCTGCGCTTCGATGTCCTTGGCATTGCTGCGCAGGCTGTCAAAGGCTGCTTCGCCCTGCGCACGCAACTGTTCGACCCCTTCCGTGGCTGCGCGGCGCGCGGTGCCATAGCCATGCTCGCCGGTCTTGGCCAGTTGTTTGGTGAGCTTGTCGATGTCGGCCTTCAACTGCCTGATGTCGGCTTCCAGGTCCGCATTTGCACGGGCGTCGTTTGCGGTCTTTCCTGCGGCAGTGGCCATGGCTTAACTCCTTGTGATTGCTTGGTTTCAAACGCGCTGCGCGTCTCAAGGTTCCGGCATTGGGGACAAAGTAGCCGAAAACGCATCGGCGCGCACCCGGTCCGCCGGCTCCGGCAAAACACGCTTCCTTAGATTAATGGCCGGCGCGCTTCACCCAGCCCTTCCCAGCCGGCGAGCCGCTTGAGCCCTTCATTGTCGGAAACCACGCAGCCGCCGTCGCGCCAGACGATCAGCTTGCGATCCATCAGCTTGCGGATCGTCTTGTTGGTGTGAACCAGCGACAGGCCAAGCGTATCGGCGATGTGCTGTTGCGTGATCGGTATCTGGACGGATTGGTTGCCATTCAGTCCGACAACCTTGGCGCGGCTGCCGATGAAGGCGATGAGATAGGCAGCGCGCTCGATCGCACTGCGGCGCCCAAGGCTGAGCAGATTCTCGTCCAGCATCCGCTCTTCACGCGATGCGATCCAGGTGATGTCATAGGCCAGCCCGGGATGATTGCGGTACAGCTCATGCAGATATTCGCGCTCGAAAACACACAGCAGCATCGGCGACAGTGCCTCCACGGAATGCTGCATCTCGCCCATCACACTGCCTTGCAGGCCAATCAGATCACCGGGCATGAGATAGTTGAGAATCTGGCGGCGGCCGTCCAGCAACAGCTTGTAGCGAAACGCCCAGCCGGAGAGCACGGTGTAGAGATGGGCGCTATGGCTTCCCTCCACCAGCACCGTGCCACCCTTTTCGACTGCGAGTTCGCCCTTCTTGAATTTGCTGATGAAGGCCAGTTCCTGTTTTTCGAAATCGCGAAAAATCGGCAACGGCCGCAATGGGCAGTTCTCGCAAGGATATTGGCGGCTGGAGAAAGCGCTATTGTTCTGAACCGACATTTCGACCCCCCTTCGAAAGCCGCTCTTGGAGAGCGCGTTTCAACGCGTTGCAAGGATTGAGGTTCCGCCCGCTTGCCACATGTCTTTTTTAAATGACAGCAAGCGAATTAGCGATCATGACTCCGGCGTTTCAAGGAGTCTTTGCCTGTGCCCACATTGCTCGACGGATTGCGGATTCTGGTCCTGGAGGACGAATTTCTGATCGCCATGGACGTCGAGCAGCTTTGCCGCGACCATGGCGCCGATGAGGTGGTGATCGCCCGTGACCTGACCGAGGTCGATGGCCGCGAGGTCGCCACGCGATTCGATGCAGCCATTGTCGACTTGATGCTGGGCGGCGCCTCAACCATCGATTTCGCCTCCGGGCTGCGCGCGGCAGGCATACCTTTCGTGTTTGCGTCGGGCTATTCGGATGTCGATGAAATCAAGGCATCGTTTCCGGGCGTCAGGCTGGTTGGCAAACCCTATTCGGGTGAAGACCTCGTGCAAGCGGTCGCCGCGGCCTGCGGACGCGCTTGAGACACGATCGCGGTCAGCTCGCCGGCGAGCTCGTTACCTGGGCCGAAATTGCGTCCGGACCATACTCGTCCTCGCCTGATATTTTCAGGATCTCCTGCAAGCGCGTACGGGCTCGGCTGACGCGGCTCTTGATCGTTCCCACCGCGCAACCGCAGATCTCGGCGGCCTCCTCGTAGGAGAAACCAGATGCGCCGATGAGGATGATGGCTTCGCGTTGGTCCTCCGGCAATTGCTCCAGGGCGCCGCGAAAATCCTTCAGGTCGAGCTGGCCGTGCTGGGCCGGATGAACGGCAAGCCTGGCCGTCATGATACCGTCGCTGTCCTGCACTTCGCGCCCGCGCTTGCGCATCTGCGAATAGAACTCGTTGCGCAGGATGGTGAAAAGCCAGGCCTTGAGATTGGTGCCGGGCTGGAAGCTCTCATGCTTGTCCCAGGCCTTGACGAGCGTTTCCTGGACGAGGTCGTCGGCTTTGTCGGCATTTTGCGTCAGCGACACGGCGAACGCGCGCAGACTTGGGATTGCCCCAAGC
>NZ_RZQY01000719.1:0-2931 GCF_003998575.1 Mesorhizobium sp. M7A.F.Ca.CA.001.10.2.1
CACCAGATCCGCCGCACGATGGACGAACTGATGGCGCAGGCGATCGAGCAGATCAAGAACACCTGATCCGGGCCATGCGCTGATCCCGGCCATACGCTGGACCAATCGACCGCCCGGCCTATCCGGGCGGTTTTTCTTTGCCTTTGTCGCGGTTTCCGGCTGAAACTGCCGGAGTTAACAAGGAAAGTATCCATGTCCCTGAAGTCCCGCCTCGCGGCCGACGAAACGCTGTTCACCGCATGGTCCGGCGTGCCGGATGCCTTGACCGTCGAAATCGTCGCCAAGCAGGGTTTCGATGCCGTCACGCTCGACATGCAGCATGGCGGCCATCACGAAGACAGCGTGCTGCGTGGCCTGGTGCCGGTGCTCGCTGCCGGCAAGCCGGCGCTGGTGCGCATTCCCGTTGGCCGTTTCGACATGGCAAGCCGCGCGCTCGATTTCGGCGCCGAGGCAGTCATCGCGCCGATGGTGAATTCGGTTGCCGATGCAAAACTGTTCGCCGCCGCCATGAAATACCCGCCGCTCGGCGAGCGCTCCTGGGGTCCGACCTACGCTTTTCCACGCCACGGCCAAGGCGACCAGGCCGACTGGCTGCGCGACACCAACCAGCGCACGATGGCCTTCGCCATGGTCGAGACGCGTGCCGCCCTCGATGCGCTCGATGGCATCCTCGACACGCCCGGCATCGACGGCATCTTCCTCGGCCCGTCGGATTTCTCGATCGCCTGGAGCAATGGTGCGACCGTCAATTCGACGCTGGAAAGCATGATGGAGACGGTGGCATCGGTGGCCGAGCGCACCCGCAAGGCCGGCAAACATGCGGCGATCTACGTTGTCGAGCCGGCAATTGCCGGCCGGGTCGTGTCGATGGGCTATCGCCTGCTGGCCATGGGCTCCGAGCATTCGCTGATCGGGCTTGGGGCAAAAACGCTGATCAAGAGCGTCCGCGATTCGATCGGGTCCTGAAGACGCTCAAGGTTTCAGATCCGTCAGGAATTTGGCGAAGGTCATTGAACCTTCGGGCCAAGGACCAAAACCTGAATCCGGGTTGAGATGACCGGTCTCACCGGCATCGATGAACAGCGAACCCCAGGCGCCGGCGATATCCTCCGCGACATCGAAGGCGCAGAACGGATCGTTGCGGCTGGCGATCACGATCGAGGGAAAGGGCAGCGGCTCACGCGGATAGGGGCCGAAGGTCATCAGGTGCCTGGGCCTGATCTCGGGATTGGCGACGTCGGGAGGTGCCACGAAGAAGGCCCCGGCAACCGGCTTGCGGAACTGCGGAATGGCTTGCACTGCAGCGGCGACACCGAGCGAGTGCGCCACCAGGACGACCGGCCGCTCGGCCTCGTTGACCGCCTCGGCAACGCTCGCCGTCCAGTCCTCGCGAACCGGCTTCGACCACTCGGCCTGTTCGACGCGGCGCGCCGTCGACAGTTTCGACTGCCAGCGGCTCTGCCAATGGTCGGGGCCGGAATTGGTGTAGCCCGGTACGATGAGAATATCTGCTTCCTTGACCTTCATGGCGCTGAGATAGCGAGCGGCATCGCTTCGTGCAACCGGCAGGAACGCCGCTTTTGATCACAATAGTGAACACCATGTTCGCTTCTTCGCGTCTTGTGTGAACGATGCAGATGGACGATCTGTGGTCAGGAAAAGAAACAGCCGTGCGCGGGAACCCTGACTTTGGAACTGACACGACGTACAATGATCGGCGGAGTGGGGCTTCTCGCTTTGGGAGCTTCATCGCAGGCCGGTCGAACGGAGCATTCGATGAGCGAGTTGCCTTTTGCCGCCACCACCCCGGTCAGCGTTGCCCGCGTCGGGCTGAAGGCGCGCGACGCGGAAAGCCTTGCCGCCTATTACCGCGAAATTGTCGGTCTGCAGGAGTTGAGCCGTGCCGATGGCGCGATCACCCTGGGCGCCGCCAACCGTCCCTTGTTGGTGCTTGAGCAGGACGCTTCAGCCAAGCCGGATGATCCGCGCAGCGCCGGGCTGTTCCACACCGCCTTCCTGCTGCCCAGCCGCGCCGACCTCGGCCGCTGGATCAACCACGCCATATCAAACAAGATCGCGATCGAGGGCGCTTCCGACCATCTGGTCAGCGAAGCCCTGTACCTGACCGATCCCGAAGGCAATGGCATCGAGATCTATGCCGACCGCCGTCCGCAGGACTGGAAGTGGAACGGCGACAAGATTGCCATGGCGACAGAACGGCTGAACATTCCGTCCGTCGTTGCCGAAGTGCCGGCGGGTGATGCCGGCTGGCAGGGGACGCCGGAAAACAGCATCGTCGGCCATGTCCACCTGCGTGTCGGCCGGCCGGAAGACGCCGAAGCCTGGTGGAACCAGGAATTTGGCTTCGACACCATGGCCAAATACGGTGGCCAGGCGGTGTTCCTGTCGTCGGGCGGCTATCATCACCACATCGGCGCCAACGCCTGGCAGAGTTCAGGCGCCGGCCGCCGCGATTCGAGCCGGTCGGGCCTTGCCTGGGTCGAGATGCGTTCGGACAAGGTGACGAGCCCGGCAACCCGCGAAGATCCGTGGGGCACGGTGATCAGGACTATTCCCGCCAAGGCTTGAGAGCGTCTTTCTCCCCGTCACTATACGGGGAGAAATGCCCGGCAGGGAAATGAGGGGCAGCGCCAAAGTCGTGAATTTGTCAAAGCGTGAATGGTTGCGATCGTCGCCGAAGTCGGCACCGCCCCTCATCCGCCTGCCGGCACCTTCTCCCCGTATAGTGACGGGGAGAAGGAAGCTCAGGCTTCCCCAAACACCCGCTTGAAGATCGTGTCGACATGCTTGGTATGATAGCCCAAGTCGAATTTCTCGCGGATTTCGGCTTCCGGCAGCGCTGCGGTCACTTCCTTGTCGGCCAAAAGTTCCTCAAGGAAATCAGCGCCTTGCTCCCACACTCTCATGGCG
>NZ_RZQY01000071.1:0-15374 GCF_003998575.1 Mesorhizobium sp. M7A.F.Ca.CA.001.10.2.1
TTGTCTACGAAACCGAGGTGCTGGCGCAGAATCTCGAGATCGCCGGCGACGCCATATTCGACCTTGCCTTCGAAAGCGACAGGCCGGTCGCCATGGTGGCAGTACGGCTTTGCGATGTCTCGCCCGGCGGCGCGGTAACGCGCGTCAGCTACGGCCTTCTCAACCTGACGCATCGCGACGGGCATGAAAACCCTGAACCACTCGAAACGGGCACGCGCTATCGCGCTTCGGTGCCGCTCAAGCATGTGGCGCAGCGCTTCCGGGTCGGCCATCGCATTCGGCTGTCCATCTCGACCAACTATTTCCCGGTCGCATGGCCTTCGCCCGAGCCGGTCACGCTTACCGTCCACCCGGCGGATTGCCGACTTGAACTTCCGGTTCGCGTCGGAGGCGCCAGAGATCCGGAACCGGCGCCTTTTGCCGAACCCGAAGGGGCGCCGCCCTTACGGGGTGGAGACGATCTCAAAGCCGCAAAAGGGTTGGACGATAACGGAAAATCTGGCAGACGCTTCGACCGTCGTTGAGATCGGCGAGGGCGCCGGCACCTATCGCATGGTCGACAACGACCTCACCATCACCTCGCTCGGCCACGAACGCTATTCCTTCCGCAGCGACGATTTCGGATCGGTCAAGGCCGAGGCCAAATGGGAGTTCGAATTCTCACGCGCCGACTGGCGCATGCACTCGGTGACCGAGACCACCATGACCGCAACGTCTTCGCATTTCCACATCGAGGCGAACTTGCAGGCGTGGGAAGGCGAGGCTCTCGTCCATGAGCACAAATGGGCCGAGGCAATAGAGCGTCGCCTGCTGTGACATTCGCGAACTGACGCTAGTATCGCTTACATCTGCGTCGGCAGCGAAATTGACCGGTTAGCCGGCTGAACTGAAGAATGCACCGTCCGAACTCGTGGCCCGTCGGGCGGCGCGGCACCAAAAAAGAGCGAACCGGCAGTCGTCCGGAAGCCCGCTCGGGTTGAAAGGGGAACGCAACTGTGACTGAAAAGAGCGTGACTGAAATAACATTGAACCGCAGGCATTTCCTGCAGGCCGGCGCCGGTCTCGGCGCGGGGATCATCGCCTCCGGCCTGCCTCTGTCGCAGGCCGTATGGGCAGCCGAAGGCAAGGTGCTCAAGGCCCGCGCCTATTCGGACATCGACAAGCTCGATCCCGGCTTCTACCAGAACGCCTACAATGTCGATGTCATGAACTGCATCTACACCAAGCTCACCCGATACAAGCCGGGTTCGGAGTGGGGCTGGGAGCTGGAAGCTGCCGAATCCGTCGAGCAGATCGATCCGACGCACATCCGCTTCCGCCTGAAGAAGGGCATCAACTTCACTGGCGACTTCGGCGAAATGACAACTGAGGACGTAAAGTTCTCGTTTGAGCGCGTTATCCAGCACAACTCTCCGGTCAAGGGTGACTGGGGTCCGCTCGACCGCGTCGACATCGAGGACGACCATACTGGCGTCATCGTGCTCAAGACCCCGTTCGTGCCGCTCTGGAACATCACGCTGCCCTATGGTTGCGGCCACATCGTCTCGAAAAAAGCGGTGACGAAGGCAGTTGCCGACGGCGGCGATTTCGGCATGAAGCCGCCCT
This sequence comes from Mesorhizobium sp. M7A.F.Ca.CA.001.10.2.1, assembly GCF_003998575.1. Classification (NCBI taxonomy): domain Bacteria; kingdom Pseudomonadati; phylum Pseudomonadota; class Alphaproteobacteria; order Hyphomicrobiales; family Phyllobacteriaceae; genus Mesorhizobium; species Mesorhizobium sp. M7A.F.Ca.CA.001.10.2.1. Next base: position 1,606 of record NZ_RZQY01000071.1, read on the forward strand.
GCTTTTCAGGTCCGTACATGCTGTCGGACTGGAAGCCGAACCAACTCGTCCTGTTGACCCGCAATCCCGAATGGAAGGGTCCGAAGCCGGGCTTCGACGAAATCCATATCCTGCCGATGAGCGACATCAAGACCGCTGAGCGCGCCTATCAGGCCGGCGACATCGACTTCACTGATTTCAGCCTCGATTCGCTGGCCACGTTGAAGGGCAGCCCGCCCGAGAACACCAAGATCGAGGAGAAACCCTCGCTCTATTACGTCTATATCGGCATGAATTCGGATCACCCGAAGCTGAAGGATGTCAATGTCCGCAAGGCAATCCAATGGGCGATCAACGTGCCGCAGATCATGGATGCGGCCTATTCGGGCCAGGCGCAGGTCGCCACCGGCCTCATTGCTCCGGGTCTGGTCGGGCATCGGGAAAAGGCACTGGTACCGCCGGAAGGCGATCTCGAAAAAGCCAAGGAGTATCTCGCCAAGGCCGGCATCACCGAACTCAGCCTCACCATTGATGCGCTCAACGTGACCACCTTTTCAACGATCGCGGAAATGGTCCAGGCGCAGTTGTCGCAGATCGGCATCACGGTCGAGGTCAATGTTCAGGATTCCGGCTCTTTCTGGACCATAGGCATGGAATCGGAAGGCGAGCGCTGGAAGGACATGCAGCTGATCGTGCAGCGCTTCTCGATGGTGCCGGATCCCTACTACGCCACCACCTTCTTCGTGCGAGACCAGGTGGGGGTCTGGAACTGGGAGCGCTTCCGCAGCGAACGCTTCGACGAACTCAACGCCAAGGCGGTGACCGTCGAAGACCCGCAGGAACGGGCCAAGATGTATTATGAGATGCAGGACATCATGGAGGATTCCGGCTCCTACCGCTTCCTCACCCATGAGGGATCGCCCATCATGTATCGGACGACCGAGCTCGAGGCCGACACGCGCCCCGACGGGCGGCCGCTCTATCTCGGTTTCGAGCCGAAATCGGCATAGCGCGGCGATCGCCGGGAAGGGCTGGATCAGGATATGTGGCTATACCTTGCCAAGCGTACCGCCCTGGCGGCCGCGATCATCGTGGTCGCAGTGACGCTGCTGTTTCTGATGATCCAGGCCGTTCCGGGCGATCCCGCAGCCGTCCTGCTCGGGCCGCGTGCGACGCCTGAGCTGAAAGCCCAGTTGCATGAGCAGATGGGCCTCGACAAGCCGCTGCCCGTGCAGATCGTCTCCTTCTTCGGGGGGTTGCTGCACGGCAATCTCGGCACCGACGTTTTCACACAGCGCCCGGTCAGCGCCATCGTCTTCGAGCAATTGCCCTATACGATCGAGCTGATCCTAGTATCGATCGCCTGGGCCGTTTTCGTCGGCGTGCCGCTCGGTTGCTATTCGGCGATGCACCGCAACTCCGTGATCGACAAGCTCGTGGGCGTGTTCGCGGTCGGCACGATTGCCATTCCGTCCTTCGTCATGGCGATCTATGCGCTGCTGATCTTTTCGGTCGGCCTGCGCTGGCTGCCCGCCATCGGCGCCGGCTCTGGCTTCCGCGGTGGGCTCGTTCACCTCATCCTGCCGGCCTTCGTCATCGGCATCGGCTGGGTCGGCTACATCTCGCGCATCGTGCGCGCCTCCATGCTGGAGATCCTCGGCGAGAACCACATCCGCATGGCGCGCTCCTTCGGTCTTTCGGAGCGACGCATCGTCGCGCGCTACGCGCTGCCGCTGGCCATCCTGCCGACGGTGACGATCATCGGCGTCGGCATGGCGCATCTGCTCTCGGCGGCCGTTTTCGTCGAGGTGGTGTTCGCCCGTCCGGGTATCGGCGCACTGATCGTCAAGTCGGTGGATTCGCGCAACTATCCGATCGTCATGGGCACGGTCCTCGTCACCACCGTTTTATTCGTCATCTCCACGACGCTCGCCGACCTGATCAACGCGGCGCTCGATCCAAGAATCCGCGAGAATTTGTAACGTGTCCGAAGTTCAAGTCATTCGCGAGACGGTGGATAAAAGCCGTGCGCCGGGCGCGATCGCTATGTTCCTGCTGCAACTGCGTAAGTCGCCGCTCGGCCTGATGGGCGCCGTGCTGGTCGTGCTGATGGTGGCGAGTGCGGTCTTCGCCACCTGGATCGTACCTTACGATCCGATCAAGATCATGGTCGGTCCCCGGCTGGCGCCGCCGTCCCTGGATTTTCTCCTCGGCACCGACCACTTGGGCCGCGACGTTTTCTCGCGCGTCGTCATGGGCGGAAGGATTGCGCTGCTCGTCGCCTTCGTCTCGCTCAGCGCCTCGCTCAGCTTAGGGCTGGTGCTCGGCCTCATCGCCGCCTTCGGCCCGCGCTGGCTGGACAATCTTTTGCTGCTGGTTTTCGACACCATCCGCTCCTTTCCGGTCATCATCTTCGCGCTGGCGGTGGTGACGCTGCTCGGACCGAGCCTTGCCAGCGTCATCTTCGTCGTCGCGGTCACGTCGGTGCCGATCTATGCGCGCGTCGTGCGCACGCAGGCCCACGCGCTGCGCGAAAGCGAATTCATCACCGCAGAACGCGCTATGGGTGCCGGCCTCGTGCGCATCCTCGCCGTGCACGTGCTGCCCAACGTCATCGGTCCGCTACTGATCCTGGTCAGCATGGATGTGCCGCTGGTCATCACGCTGGAAGCAGGCCTGAGCTTCCTCGGCATGGGTGTGCGCCCGCCGACACCGGACTGGGGAACGATCCTCAGCGACGGCTACGGTTATATCCACAAAACGGTGTGGTTGGTGGTCGCCGGTGGCATCCCTATCGTCATAACCACTCTGGGCTTCACCTTCCTCGGCGAGGCGTTGCGCGACATCTTCGACCCCAAGCTTCGGAGAGACCTATGAACCGTGGCAGCCAAGCAGGACATCTCGCAAGCCGCAGTCCACTGCTGGCGATCCGCGGCCTCTCTCTCGATTTCGGCACGCCGCGCGGCCGCGCACATGCGCTGCGCGATGTCCATATCGACGTGCCGGCGGGCGAGGTGGTCGGCATTGTCGGCGAGAGCGGCTCGGGCAAATCCACGCTCGCCTACACAGTGATGGGGCTGCTGGCTGAGAATGCAGAGGTGGTGAACGGGGCGATCCTGTTCGAGGGACGCGACGTGCTCGGCATGGCACCGGCAGAGCGGCGCGGCCTGCTTGGCAACCGCATGTCGATGATCTTCCAGGATCCGATGACGGCGTTGAACCCGGTGCGCAGCATCGAGAGCCAGATGGTCGATGTCCAGCATCGCGAGGGCGGTTCGCGCGGCATCAAGCGCCAGCGTGCGGTGGACATGCTTCGCCGGGTCGGTATCCCGGACCCCGAAAGTCGTATCGGCGGCTATTCGCATGAATTTTCGGGCGGCATGCGCCAGCGCATCTGCATCGCCATGGCCCTGCTGGTGAAGCCGGCGCTGCTCATCGCGGATGAGCCGACGACTGCTCTCGATGCCACGCTGGAGGTGCAGATCATCCATCTGCTGAAAGAGCTGCAGAAGGAAATCGGCTGCTCGATCCTGTTCGTTTCGCACCATCTCGGCGCTGTCGCCGAATTCTGCGACCGGGTGGCGGTCATGTATGCGGGCGAGGTGGTCGAATACGGCACCGTGCGCGATATCTTCCGCCGGCCGGGGCATCCCTATACGCGCGCGTTGCTCGAATGCGATCCGGGACGGATCAGGAAGCGCACCCGTCAGTTGCCGACGATACCGGGCGAGGTGCCGAGCCTGCTCGGTACCCAGGCGGGCTGCATCTTCCGCCGGCGCTGCCCGCATGCCTTCGCCCGGTGCGCGGATGAAAATCCCGCCCCCCGCGCAATCGGCGCAGCGCACAGCGCGCGCTGCCATCTTCTCGACGACACACTGGCGGTTCCGGCATGAGCCCGCTGCTTTCGGTCGAGGACCTTCGCGTGCGCTTTCGCACCATGAGCCAGCTGAAGGCGTTCACCAGTGGCGTGAAGAACCCGTTCGTCGATGCCGTCTGCGGAGTGTCTTTCGAGATCCGCAGGGGCGAGACACTCGGTCTCGTCGGCGAGAGCGGTTCGGGCAAGTCCACCATTGCCCGTGCCATCATGGGGCTGCGTCCACCGACGAGCGGCTCCATACGTTTCGACGGCCAGGTGCTGAACGGTCTTGCCCCGGCGGATCGCAAGCTGCATCTTCGGCGCATGGCGATGATGTTTCAGGATCCGGTCGGATCGCTGTCGCCGCGGCTCACTGTCCGCTCTCTGCTGATCGAGCCGTTCCGTATCCACGGCATCACCATCCGCGATCCAGCGGCCGAGGTGGAGCGCCTGCTAAAGATGGTTGGGCTGCCCGCGGATTTCGGGCGGCGATATCCCCACCAGCTTTCCGGCGGCCAGGCGCGCCGGGTGGGCGTGGCGCGGGCGCTGGCGCTGGCGCCCGATCTTATTATCGCCGACGAACCGACGGCGGGGCTGGACGTGTCCGTCCAGGGCGAAGTTCTCAACCTACTTGGGCGTTTGCAGCAGGAGTTGGGCATCGCCATCCTCATCATCACGCACAATCTCAATGTCGTGCGCCACATGACCGACCGCATGGCGATCATGTATCTCGGCCGCTTCATCGAGGTCGGCTCGACCGACCGTATATTCGAGCAGCCTTGCCACCCCTATACGGAGGCGCTGCTGTCGGCCAATCCGGAACCCGATCCCGACGCCGCGCTCGACCGGATCGAGCTCAGCGGCGAAGTGCCGAGCCTGATGACGCGCCCTCCCGGCTGCGAGTTCCACACCCGCTGCCGCTATGCGCAGGACATCTGCAAAAGCGCATTCCCGTCCCGGACAACCGACCGCGAAGACCCCCGCCATGTCTTCAATTGCCACTTCCCGTTGTCGGAACGGGCGCTCGCCGGAGCCGTCAATGTCTCGTGAAATCCTCGATATTCCTCTCTCCAACGGCACGCCGGGCAGCCGCCACAGTGTGCGCATCATACGCTACGGTGCCGCCGCCGCCCGTCCCAAGGCCTACATCCACGCGGCACTTCACGCCGACGAGGCGCCCGGCCTTCTGGTATCACATCATCTGGTCGAGCAGTTGGACGCCGCCGATGCGCGCGGCGAAATCCGGAGCCAGATCGTCGTCGTGCCTTACGCCAACCCGCTCGGCCTGGCGCAGTTCGTCAATGGCGACCATCTCGGCCGTTACGACCTTGCCAGCGGCCGCAACTTCAACCGCAACTGGCCTGACCTTGCCCCCGAATTGATCGCCCGGCTCGGAAACCTGTTGGGAAGGGATGCCGACGCCAACAAGGCGCTGATCCGCGAGACGATCCGCGCAATCCTCGACGAACGCTGTGTCAGGCAACAGGTTGATTCCCTCTATACGGTGCTGGCGCGCGAAGCCTTCGATTCTGATCTCGTTCTCGATCTTCATTGCGACGACGAAGGGCTGATGCATCTTTTCGTGCGGCCGGAGATCGCGGCGGAACTGTCGGACATCTCGGGCGAACTCGGCTGCCGTGCCGTGTTTTCGCAGGGCGCCTCCGGCGGCTCGACCTTTGCCGAAGCAAGCGTCGAGCCGTGGTTGAAGCTCGCGGCGGCGTATCCCGACAAGCTGATACCGGTCGGCTGCATGGCAGCGACGGTCGAATTGCGCGGCTTCGTCGACATCGGCGACGAGATGGCCGCGACAGATGCGTCGGCGCTGCTGAATGTGCTGCGCCGCCGCGGCTATATCGCCGGTCAAGCACCCGCCGCGCCGCCGCTCTGCGACGTCACAGGCTTCGACGCCTGCGACGTGGTGCGCACGCCGGCGTTCGGCGTCATCGTCTACCGCGTCGAACTTGGCGAGCGGGTCACGTCCGGACAGCCGATCGCCGACATCGTCGCGCCCGCTGCGATTGGCGGCGATGCCCGTATCACCGTCCATGCGCGTACTGACGGCGTGGTCGTCACCCGCAGACTGAAGAAGCTGGTGGCGGCCAACCAAGTCATCGCCAAGGTAGCCGGCACCGAGCCGCTTTCCCATCGCAAGGGCTATCTTCTGGAGGATTGATAACATGTCGCTCGAAAGCTGCTCCGGTTTCGAGAAAACGACATGCATGCCTGTCACTGCGAGACACCGACCGGCATGAGCGCAACGGCGGCCGTCCAGGTTTCAGTGGTCGAAGGCGCACGTCACACCTGGGCCATGCCGCCATCGACGGCCAGTTCTGCGCCGGTTGTGAAACTGCTCTCGTCGCTGGCGAGGAAAACAACCGCGGCGGCCACCTCGTCAGGCCGGCCCATGCGCCCGAGAGGGATCATGCTGGAAAGCGCGTCTCGAATCTGTTGCGAGGCCCCGGCCATCATCGCCGTATCGGTCGGGCCGGGGCTGACGACGTTGACACGAATGCCTTTGGGAGCAAGTTCGTTGGCCCAGGTGCGGGTGAACGAGCGGACAGCGGCCTTGGTGGCGCCGTAGACGCCATATCCTTTGGTGCCGATGTCGCCTGCGATAGAGCCGATCAACACGATCGTTCCGCCTGGCTGCATGAGGTTGACGGCACCTTGTGCTGCGAAAACCAGAGAGCGCACATTCAGACCGAATGTCCTGTCGAAATGATCCTCCGAAATATCTTCAAGCGGGGCGTATTCGGAAAGGCCGGCATTCACAATGAGCACGTCGATACGCCCGCGTTCCGATCTGATCTGCTCGAATACACGTTCAAGATCCGCTCTGTTGCTTGCATCCGCCAGGACCGTCCGGATGCTGCCGGTGCCCGCCGCTTCCAAGGCGCCGTCCGCACCCTTGCGGCTGGTCGCATAGACCTGCGCTCCCTCACTGGCGAACCTTTGTGAAACTGCCCCGCCGATACCGCCGGCACCGCCGACAACCAGTGCGATCTTGTTTGCCAATCTGCTCATGTGAACTCCATCAAAAAGTGATGGCTCAAGATATATGCTCTATACCTACGGTCAATTACGCACTACAACTAGAGCAGATATCGAGGAGTATACCTATGTCCGCCGTGACTGAAGACTTGCCCGTCAAGGTCAGCCCACCCCGTCGTCCTAAGCCCGTGTCCGTCGAGGCGTTGATAGATGTGCAAAAGGCGCGGCCGGCACTTGAGCAGATCGCCAACAAGTGGTCGGTCCTGATTCTGACCGTTCTGTGCACTAGGCCGTCGAGATTCAACGAGATCATGCGGCGCCTGGACGGCATCACGCACAAGGCGCTCGCCGATGCGCTGAAGCGTCTGGAACGTAACGGTCTCATTCGCCGTGAAGTGCTGACGACGACGACGCCGGTCGGTGTCGAATACACGATCACTTCGCTCGGCCACTCCCTTCGGCAACCGTTCGAGGCGCTTTACGAATGGTCGATGACCTACGGGCCGGAACTCGAGCGCGCGCAAGACGAATACGACCGCGTTCGAGACTGATCACGTCCCCGGCCAGGCAGGCTTCTATTGCTCTGACGACACCCTGATAAAGGCCAGGAACGCCAAGGTAACAGCCGTTCGCATTCAGTTCTCCCCCAAGTTAAGGCCTGACCTTACACGGCAACTGCCGGTTTCGCATCCTGTCGCTCTGAGTTTACCTGCGGCTGATCGAGCCAAACAACTACTCCCCAGAATGAGGAAATTACTATTATGGCGCATGGACTTCTACGACCCCGTGCGTGCCGCGCCTAATCTGGCGGCGTCCATTCTCTCCCATCGACCGCTGATGACGATTCAGCCCAAAGATTAGAGAAATCGGACGTCCCTTCTTCACCGGGTGAAGTGGGACCAACACCGCCCACGGGCGGGAGGAAGCGTCCTTGACCGAAATAGAGAAGCGCAGCGGAGCAAGCGACAGTGGCCGGGACTGATCTTAGCCACTGTGGCATTCCTTCCGCGTATTCTGTCCAAGCTACGCCCACGGCGTCCTCGAATGGATTGGGTCTGACTGAAGACCGCCTTCGCTTCGGCTCGATCGTCTTCCCGTAACGACGTCGCTGCGTTCTCTTCCCCTGGTCGCTGCGCGTCCATTCCTCGGCGGCCCAAGAAAGCCTCGCGCCGCCGTTACTTCGTTTCAGCCCCTTCGGGATGCAGACCGATCGTCTCCGGCCTCACGACCACCATCGAGAGATGGGTGCGGCCCGAGAAAAACAGAAGGAACCACCACGATGGCTACGGTCGGCACATTCTCGCGCACCGCGAACGGCTTCTCCGGTTCGGTCAAGACCCTCAACCTCAACGTCAAGACTGTGACGTTCTCTCCGGTCGATGGCGACAATGAAAAGAGACCCGACTTCCGCATTTTCGCTGGCGCCCCGAGTTCGGGACGGCCCTGGAAGAAGACCTCGCGCGAGAGCCGCGACTACCACTTCGTCAAGCTCGACGATCCCAGCTTCCCCGCTCCGATCTACGCGAGCTTGGTCGAGACCGACACCGGGGGCGACTTCTCGCTCATCTGGTCACGACGCGCCGCGGAGTGATCCGTCAAGCACTAAGCCCGCCGCAAGGCGGGGCTTTGTCCTGTTCAAGTCCGCCGATGCCTAAGCTCTGCCAGCATGAAGTCAAAAAAATGAGGATCCGAGGCCCAGGCGATGTTGACGCGGATGCCTGCCTTGGCAGGTTGGCGCTCCGGCGAAAACACGGTACCAGGTGCGATAAAAATCCCCTGGCGAGCGCCTTCCCGGGCGAGGGCGATGTCATCGACATACTCGGGAAGCTCCAGATAGACGTAGTATCCACCTGTCGGCTCGGCAAAGAGCTTAAGACCCATCTTCTGAAGGCGGGGAACGACCGTCTCGGTGGCCTGCTGCACACGCTGCGCCAAACGCTTGAGGTGGCGCCGATAGTGACCTTCACTGATCAATCCATGGATCAACCGCTCAATGTGTCCTGAGCTGTTGACTGTCGTCAGCATCTTCAACTCGGCAAGGGAAGCGATAAGGTCGGGGCGCGCGGCGATATAGCCGCAGCGCAGGCTGGCCGACAACGTCTTGGCAAAGGTGCGCACGCAGATGACGTTCCGCAACTGGTCGAGAGGCGCAAGGCCAACGCCACGGACCGTCGGCAGGTCGACGAACGGGTCGTCCTCGACCACCAGCATGTCGCAGCGCGCGGCGATCGTCAGGATCGAGTGAGCCGTCGGCAGGTTGGTCGAGCTGCCGGTTGGATTGTGCGCAAGCGATTGTGTGAAGAACAGCTTCGGACGCTCGCGCTCGGCCTTGCCGGCGAGATCGTCGAGGTCCGGACCGGTCGGCGTCCGCTTCACGCCGATCATGCGGATCTGCGCCAGCTTCAGCTTGGCGAAAAGCGGGTAGTAGCCGGGGTCGTCGACCAGCACGGTATCGCCGGCGACGAGGAAGCGGCGTATGATCAGGTCCAGTGCGTGGTTGGCGCCGAATGTCAGCAGGATCTGGTCCGGGCTCGCCTGCACCTCGCGCTCCATGAGGTCGAAGGCGAGGCGCTCGCGCAGCGCCGGCAGGCCCATCGCCGAACCATAGCCGTCACTGCTGGACCTCTGGTGCCGGCCGAGCAGCCCGAGATGGCGGCGCACTTCCGATTCCTCCATCCATGAGGCGGGCGGCCGCCCGTCACCGACGCGGATCGAAAAGCTCTCCTCCAACTGCGCATTGAGCAGCGAGGCGATGTCGACCGCTTCCGCGACATGGCGGGGACGCTCGCTCGGCGTCTGCCGGCGACGCTCGGCGACCATGAAGCCGGCGCCGGGCCGCGAAAACGCGATGCCCGCGGATACCAGCCGGTCATAGGCATCGACGATGGTGTTCTTGGAAACGTCGAATTGCTCGGCGGCCTTGCGTATCGACGGAAGCTTGGCGCCGACGGTAATCGAGCCGGTCTCGATGCGCCTTCTGATCTCTGCCGCCACGGCCTCGGCGCGCGTCATCCCAGAACATCCTCCGATGGGCTGCGTGCCCTGATATGGACTGGTACAGTTTGTCGCTGTTTCCTGTAGCTGTACCTTGATAGATGGTATCAGTTAAACGATAGCTGCCTCAACGACAAGCATTCGCAGGGAGGCGATCGTGATGGTGGCTGTCCAGGACAGCGGTGTCGAGCCGCGGCTGAATTCCCGCATCGAGAAATTCCGCGACCTGTCGCCGGCCGATCGCCTGGCGACGGTCGGCGACGCCGCTCGTCTTGGGCAGGCGGATCGCGATGCCTTGCGCGGCGGCGTCCTGCCGCTCGATCTCGCCAACGGCATGATCGAGAATGTGGTCGGCACCTTCGAGATTCCGCTCGGCGTCGCCACCAACTTCACCATCAACGGTCGCGATTACCTCATCCCGATGGCGGTGGAAGAGCCGTCGGTGGTCGCCGCCGCCTCCTACATGGCGCGCATCGCCCGCGGTTGCGGCGGCTTCGAGACATCGAGCACCGCACCGATCATGCGGGCACAGGTGCAGATACTCGGTCTGTCCGATCCGCACGGCGCACGCGCCAGGCTGCTGTCCGCCCGCGACCAGATCATCGCCGCCGCCAACGAGAAGGACCGGGTGCTGATCGGCCTCGGCGGCGGCTGCCGCGAGATTGAAGTGCAGGTGTTCGAGGAGACGCAAGTCGGACCGATGGTGGTGCTGCATCTGCTCGTCGACGTGCGCGACGCGATGGGCGCCAACACGGTCAATACCATGGCCGAGGCAGTCGCACCGATGATCGAGCGCATTTCGGGTGGCACCGTCCGGCTGCGCATCCTCTCCAACCTGGCCGACCTCAGGCTGGCGCGGGCGCGGGTGCGGCTGACGCCGAAGGCACTGGCGACGAAGGAGTTCACCGGCGAGCGTATCGTTGCCGGCATCGTCGAGGCCTGTTCGCTGGCGATCGTCGATCCTTACCGCGCGGCCACGCACAATAAGGGCATCATGAACGGCATCGATCCAGTCGTCGTCGCGACCGGCAACGACTGGCGGGCGATCGAGGCCGGCGCCCACGCCTGGGCGGCGCGCGGCGGCCGTTATACGTCGTTGAGCCGCTGGGAGATCGACGCCGCCGGAAACCTCGTGGGGACGCTGGAAATGCCGATGGCGCTGGGCATGGTCGGCGGCGCCACCAAGACGCACCCGGCCGCGCGCGCAGCGCTGAAACTCCTCGGCGTGACCACGGCGCAAGAGCTTGCCGAGGTCACCGTCGCGGTCGGGCTGGCGCAGAACATGGCGGCGCTCAGGGCGCTGGCAACCGAAGGCATCCAGCGTGGACACATGGCGCTGCATGCCCGCAACATAGCCATCGTGGCGGGCGCGAGCGGCGCGAATATCGATGCGGTGGCAAAGGAACTTGCGGCGGATCACGATGTGCGCGTCGATCGCGCCAGGGAAATCCTGCTCAGACTGGGCAAAGAGGAGGCCTGAGCGGTGAGCGAGGCAGCCGCACGCGGAAATCAGGCTCGGCTTTCCAGCCTGCTCAAAAGCCAGGAAGGCATCGTGCTGGTGCTGGCGGTGCTGGCCTTCGTGCTGTTCTCGTTGCTGCTGCCGTCCTTCTTCAGCCCCGGCAACATCCTAGCCCTGATCAGAAGCGTCTCGATTCTCGGCATCCTGGCGCTGGGAATGGCGCTGGTCGTCATCGCCAGGGGCATCGATGTCTCGATGATCGCAACGATGGTGGTGTCGGTGTCCTGGGCCTTCGTGATCGCCCGCTCGGGCTATTCGCTGGAATTCGCGCTGCTGATCGGCGCGCTGTTCGCGGTGGTCGCCGGCGTGCTGATCGGGATGCTGATCGCTTTCGGCGAGGTCGCGCCGATCTTCGCGACGCTTGCCGCCGGCTCCGTCATCTACGGCCTTGGCCGAACCTTCTTCTTCACGCTGGAGATGCAGAATGTGCCGCCAGGCGCCGAATGGTTCTCGCTGATCGGGCAGGGCCGCATCCTCGGCGTCCCGGTGACGGTGGTGGTCTTTGCCATGCTTTGCCTGGCGCTGCATCTGGTGCTCAGCCGCACGCGGTTCGGCTGGCAGACCTATGCCATGGGCAACAATCCGGGCGCCGCCAGGATCACCGGCATTTCCAACCGGCCGATGATCGTCGCGCAATATGCGATCAGCGCGCTGATCGCCTACGGCGCCGGGCTGGTGCTTGCCTCGTCGGCGTCGGCGATCAACGCCCGGCTTTTCAATTCGACGATGATCTACGACATCCTTCTGGTCGTCGTGTTGGGCGGCATCGGCCTGAATGGCGGCCACGGCAAGGTTCGCAACGTCATTCTGGGCACGATCTTCGTCGGCATCCTGCTCAACGGCATGACGATCATGAACATCGCCTACACGATCCAGAACCTGGTCAAGGGCGTGGTCCTGCTTCTGGCCATCGTCATCGACTCGCTCGTCAACCCACGCGACGAGCAGACGTCCCAGCAAGGGGATCTCTGACACCAATTTCAACGCCAAAATGCAATGGGAGGAAACCATGCGACTTCTGAAAACGACAAAGTGGCTGGCCGCGGCCTGCATCGCGCTTGCCGGTATCGTCACCGCCAGCGCCCAGGACAAGGGCCTGGAAAATCCGCGCTCGACGACGTTCCACAAGACGCTGGAAGGCAAGAAGGTCGTCTTCCTGCCGCTGTCGATGGGTTTCGACCTGACCGAAGGCTGGGCGGCGGTGATGCGCCAGCAGGCCAAGCGCCTCAAGTATGATTTCGAGATCCGCGACCCCGCCTGGAGCACCGACGCGGGAACCCGCGCGCTGCAGTCGCTGATCAGCGAGAAGCCGGACCTGATCGTCGCGCACAATCCCGACATCCAGTCCTACGCCCGGTTGCTGGCTCAGGCGCAGGCCGCCGGCATCAAAGTTGTGCAGATCAACCTGGAATCGAACACCCAGACCGATTCGTATGTCGGCGCCGACTGGACCGAGATCGGCGAACAGGCGGCGCAGGCCGTGGTCGACAAATGCAGCCCCGGCAAGGGTGCTTCGACCAAGGTCGCTATCGACACCGGCGTGCCGACGGCGGCATCCGACGTGTTCCAACTCGACGGCATCTACCGTGTCTTGAACCAGCATCCCGACATCCAGGTCGTTTCGCAGCAGGCCACCGAATACAATCCGGAAAAGGCGCGCTCGATCATGGAGACCGTGCTGCAACAGCATCCGGATCTTTGCGGCGCCATCGGCATCTGGGACAATCAGGACACCGGCACGGCGTCTGCGATCCAGCAGGCCGGCAAGGGCGACCAGGTCTTCCTCGTCACAAGCGGCGGCGGCAACAGGGTCGGCTGCGAGAATGTCGAGAAGGGCCTGTTCAATCTCTACATCAGCTACAACGTGCCGCTGCAGGGCGAAATCCTGAATGCGGAGATCGCAAGGCTGCTGCTCTCCGACGGTACCGCCGGCGAGACCAAGACGCTCTATTTCAATCCGCTGACGCAGATCACCAAGGCCAACGTCAACCAGCGCAATTGCTGGACGCTGGACGATCTGAAGTAGGGAATCCTGACTTATGGCCACCAGCGATGCGCTTTCACGGCTGCGGTACCGGCTTTTGCCGGACCGCCTGTTCGGCGAATTGCTGACCAAGAGCTGGATCGACAACGTCATTCCGGCATTGGCGCTGGTGGTCACGATCCTCGTCATGACGTGGATCATCCCTGGCTATTTCTCGGTCGGCAACCTTACCGATCTCGCCCGCCAGGTGTCGGAATTCGGCCTGATCGCACTGGCGCTCACCATCGTCATCCTCTCGGGCGGCATCGACCTCTCGGTCGGCTCGATGTTCGCGCTATGCGTGCTTGCCGCCCTGGTATCGATGAACGTTGCCGGCCTGCCGGTCGGCGTGGCATTGATCGCGACGCTAGCCACGGGCCTCGTCTGCGGGCTGCTCAACGGGGTGC
>NZ_RZQY01000720.1:0-2924 GCF_003998575.1 Mesorhizobium sp. M7A.F.Ca.CA.001.10.2.1
GCCTGACGCTGCACCACCAATTGCTTGGCGTTGTCGACCATCGAGATCTTTTCTTCCGCCGCAAGCATCAGCACCAGATCCCCCGTCTTGACGTGATCGCCTTGCTTGACAGGCAGCTTGTCGATGACACCGGCGACGCGCGTCGCCAGCACCGCCCGCTTGTCGGCTTCGGTCAGCCCGGAAATGCGGATGGCGCGTGCATAGGTCTTGCGTGGCGGCGTCACCACAGCGACCGTGCGCAGCGGTGCCTTCGGCTCGGCTTCCGCCTGCTTCGGCTTCGCCGCATCGGGCGCCTTGGCCTGTTCGGCTTCGGCTGCCTTGGCTTTGTTGGCGGCTACGCTGCCGACTGACGAAAACTCGCCTGTCGCCATCCACGCCGCGAAACCAATGAGCACAACAACGGCTGCAAGCTTGTGAAACCTGATTCTCATCGTCGTTTTTTCCACTGCGGGTTCGGCCAGCGTCCTCATAACGCGGGCGCGTCGCCGATATGGGTGCGCGCCGGGCCGTGTTCAATTTGCCGTGATCGGCGAAGCGCGCTTCTACATCAAAGTTGCACCGCAATATAGTCTGAAAGTTGCAAGATCATTGCGCCACCGGGCAAGATGCGCCCGCCGCCGCCCAGTTTTCGATCGCTTGATAGGTCGCTTCGGCGGAGCCCGGAGCCGGTTCACGACCCGATCCCGGCGCCCAGCCCCAGGCGACCAGTCTGTCGTCGCGAACATGCACCGCGATGTCCTTCAAGCTGCGGTTGCCATTGCGCAAGGGATCCTTGATCTGGGCGCAGATTTCGGCCGAGGACTTGCCGAACCAGGCCATCTCGGCTGGCGCCAGATGCCAGTTCTCGGCCCCGGGCGGCCCGTGCAATGCCTTGGAATTGCTGGAGAAATGGCAAGTCATGCAACGCAGGCCCGGACTGCCGAAGCCCGGCCCGTCAGCACCGCGCTGGACATTGAAGGCGTGCACGCGCGTGCCGCCGTAATGCGCACCCGACCAGCGCGGTCGCTCGTCCGCGACATGACAGTCAGCGCAGCGCGGATGCGAGAACACCGCATAGACCTTGTCCCATTCGGACAGGGCTTTTGCTGTGTCGACTGCCACCGGCGCCGGCGTCTGGCTCTCTTGCGCGATCGCAAACGGTGCTGCGAGCACAAGCATGGCAGCAGGCGTCAGCATGATGACGAGCTTCTTCATGCGAAGGCTACCGCTTTCGACAGCGGCAGCGTGCGGATGCGCTTTCCGGTGAGCGCGAAGATGGCGTTGGCGAGCGCCGGAGCCGCCGGCGGTGTGCCGACCTCGCCGAGGCCGCCCATCCTGTGGAAGTTTTCCAGGATGGCAACTTCGAATACCGGGCACTGGAAGATCCGCATGGCGTCGAAATCGTGGAAGTTCGACTGTTCGACCATGCCGTCGGCGAAGGTGATTTCCTGCCCCATCGCCGCCGAAAGACCGTAGATGGCCGCCGAGATCAACTGCGCCTCGATGATGCCGGGATCGAGCGCGGTGCCGACATCGGCGGCGATCCACACCTTCTCGATACGGATTCCGGCCGGCGTGTCCGCCACCTGGACGATCTCGCCGACCCAACTGCCGAAGGACAGGGTGAAGGCCATACCCCTGGCCTTGCCGGCGGGCAGCGCCTCACCCCATTTCGCCATCGCGGCGACTTTCTCCACCACCTTCACCGCCGAAGGATAGGCAGCCATCAGTCTCTTGCGCATCTCGACCGGATCGATTTTCCCGGCGACGGCGATCTCGTCCATGAAGCCCTCATGGAAGAAGCCGTTGACCGAACTGCCGACCGAGCGCCAGGAGCCGACGGGGATGGAGACCGGCGCCGCGACACCGCTGACCCGGTAATTCGGGATGGTGTAGGGCTGGTCATAGGCGCCGTCGACGATGCTCTTGTCGGGACCGAGCGGCGATATCGAGGGAAACAGCCGGCGCAGCATGCCGGCAATCACCGATGGCGAGGCCATCCTCATGTCGAGCGCGACCGGCATGCCATCGTCGCCGAGCCGCGCCTGGAACTTGCCGATAGCGGCCGGCCGGTAGGCGTCGTGGCGCATGTCTTCTTCACGCGTCCAGGTCACCTTGACCGGACGCCCGCCCGTCTCCCTGGCCATCAGCGCGGCGCACAGTGCGTAATCCACCTCGACGCGCCGGCCGAAACCGCCGCCCATGAAGGTGGTGTGCACATTGATCTTGTCCTGCCCGATGCCGACCGCGTTGGCGCAAAGCTGCCGCACCAGGGTCGGCGCCTGGTTGCCGCACCAGATGTCGAGCGCGCCGTCCCTGAGCTGCGCCGTGGCGTTCATCGGCTCCATCGTCGCATGCGCCAGATAGGGCACGGCATAGTCGGCCTCGACGATCCTTTCACGCGGCGCGTCGGCAAAGGCGGTGTCGACGTCGCCATTGTCGCGCATCACCGAGCCCTTGGTGCCGAGCGCCTGCTTCACGACATCGGATATGCCGGCGCTGCTGAGCGGATATTCGGGATCGGCCCACTGGGCGTCGATCGCCTCGGCGGCCTTGAACGCCGCCCATGTGTTGTCGGCGATGATGCCGAAGCCATGGCCGTAATTCGTCTCGAGCGGCACGATCTTGATCACGCCGGGCATTTTTTCGGCCCTGGAAAGGTCCGCCTTGACCGGCTTGGCCCAGAAGCGCGGGCTCATCTTGACAGTGCCGTAGACCATGTCCGGCAGCCTGACATCGATGCCGAAGATCGGCGCCCCGGTCACCTTGGCCAGCATGTCGATGCGCTTCTGCGGTTTTCCCAGCAGTTTCCAGTCGGCCCGGTCCTTGAGCCTGACTTCGGCCGGCGACGCCATCGCGGCGGCGGCCGCGGCGACCGCGCCATAGGTCAGCGACTTGCCCGACGCCTTGTGCAGGATCGAACCGTCGGCCGTTTCCAGATCGGC
>NZ_RZQY01000721.1:0-2923 GCF_003998575.1 Mesorhizobium sp. M7A.F.Ca.CA.001.10.2.1
ATGTTGCGCATGCCGACCGACTGTTCCTCGCGCAAGCCCTTGCGACGGCGGTCGGCCTCGACCGCAAGCCGGGCGCGCTGTTGCGCACGCAGTTCGTCGCGTTCCAGCGCAACGGATTTCATGCGTGACTTGAGCTGGTTTCCGCCAAACGCCGGCAGCAAGGTGAAGACGGTCGCAAACACCGCTATCGCGACCAGCATCGCGATCAGGAAGCTCGGATCCGTCAGGGTCTTGATGACTTGCTCGGTCATGCCAGCATCCTAGACTTCGAAGTTCATCATCTTGCGCATCACCAGGATGCCGATCAACATCCAGACCGCAGAGCAACCAAGGATCAGGTTTCCGACGCTGGTGTTGAAGAGCGGCATCAGGTAGGCCGGGCTCGACAGGTAGACGAGAAAGGCGACGATGAAGGGCAGCGCACCGATGATCGCGGCGGACGCCTTCGCTTCCATCGACAGCGCCGCGACCTTGGCTTTCATCTTCTTGCGATCGCGAAGCACGCGCGAAAGATTGCCCAGCGCCTCGGAGAGATTGCCGCCGGCCTGCGACTGTATCTGGATAACGATGCCGAAGAAGCTTGCCTCGGTGCAAGGCATGGTTTCAGGCATGCGCAAGGTCGCGTCGGGGATAGAGAGGCCCATCTGCTGTGAATCGACGATACGGCGAAACTCGGTCTTCACGGGTTCGGGCGATTCGTTGGCGATCAGGCGCACGGCGTCGTTCAGCGGCAGGCCGGATTTGACCGCGCGCACGATGATGTCGAGCGCGTTTGGAAATTCGTTGAGAAATGCCTTGACCCGGCGGGCGCGACGAAACGTGACGAACCAGCGCGGCAGGCCCAGCCCCCCGGCCAACAGCACGCCCGGCAAGGCGATCAGCGGGGCTCCGGCCACAAAGGCGACAATCATCAAAACGATGCCGCATACGGCGGAGTATATATAGAAACGCTCGATGGTGGTCTTGAGGCCGGCCTGACGAAGCTGGGCTTTCAGCGGCGGTTTCTTGACGCGGCTGTCCTTGGTTTTCTGCTTGGCGTCGAGTTCGTTAAGAGAATCCTGAACCGATTTGCGCCGCTTGACGGCTTCCGCCACGCGGTCGCGCGAGGCTTTGACGACGGAGCGATCCGTCTCGGCGGTCCTGATCGTTTCGAGCCGCTTGCCAACCTGTTTCTCGTTGCTGATGCGGGTGAACAGAAATGCATAAGCGACGGCGCCGGCGCTGAAGCCGGCGAGCACGACAAACGCCAGTACTGTGCCGTCAATTCCAAACATTGGCCCGAACCCTTACACCCCAGCATGCGTCAGTCAGCGCGTTTCTCCATCGCCTCGAGCGCAATGGCGAGACGCTGCTCCTCGCCGTAATAGCGTGCGCGCTCCCAGAAATGCGGACGGCCGATGCCGGTCGATACGTGCTCACCCAACAGCCGGCCGTTGGCGTCCTCGCCCTTGATGTTGTAAAGGACGATATCCTGCGTGATGATGACGTCGCCTTCCATCCCGATCACCTCGGTGATGTGGGTGATGCGGCGCGATCCGTCGCGCAGGCGCGCCGCCTGGATGATCACGTCGATGGAACCGACGACGATTTCGCGCACTGTCTTCTGCGGCAGCGAATAGCCGCCCATGGCAATCATGGATTCGATACGGTTGAGGCATTCGCGCGGGCTGTTCGAGTGGATCGTGCCCATCGAGCCGTCATGGCCGGTGTTCATCGCCTGCAGAAGATCGAACACCTCGGGTCCGCGCACTTCGCCGACGATGATGCGCTCTGGCCGCATGCGCAGACAGTTCTTGACCAAGTCGCGCATCGTCACCTCACCCTCGCCCTCCAGATTGGGCGGGCGGGTTTCGAGGCGCACCACATGCGGCTGCTGCAATTGCAGCTCGGCCGAGTCTTCGCAGGTGATGACGCGCTCCTCGCGGTCGATATAGTTGGTCAGGCAATTGAGCAGCGTCGTCTTGCCCGAACCGGTGCCGCCCGAGATCACGATGTTGCAGCGAACACGACTGATGATCTTGAGAACTTCGGCGCCCTGCGGCGAGATGGCGCCGAACTTGACCAGCTGATCGAGCGTCAGCTTGTCCTTCTTGAATTTGCGGATGGTGAGCGTGGCGCCATCGATGGAGAGTGGCGGCGCGATGACGTTGACGCGGGAGCCGTCGGGAAGGCGCGCGTCGCAGATCGGGCTGGATTCGTCGACGCGGCGGCCAACCTGGCTGACGATACGCTGGCAGATGTTGAGGAGCTGCTGATTGTCACGAAAGCGGATACCGGTCTGTTCGACCTTGCCGTTGACTTCGATGTAGACGTTCCTGGAGCCGTTGACCATGATGTCGGCGATGTCGTCGCGGGCGAGCAGCGGCTCGAGCGGCCCATAGCCGAGCACGTCGTTGCAGATGTCCTCGAGCAGCTCTTCCTGCTCGGCGATCGTCATTGCGAAGTTCTTGATCGCGATGATGTCGTTGACGATGTCGCGGATTTCCTCGCGCGCGCTTTCAGGGTCAAGCTTGGAAAGCTGCGACAGATCGATGGTGTCGATGAGCGCGGAGAAGACCTGGCTCTTGGTATCGTAATAAGTTTCGCTCTTTTCGCGCTGTGCCCGCTTCGGCTCAGGCGCCAATGGCGGTGCCTCGACCGCACGGCGCGCCGGCGGCGCGACAGGCGCGCTTGGCGCCGCCGTGGGCCGGGTCAGAACCGCTGTGTCCATGGAACTTGCAGCCGGCGGCGCAACAGGCGCCGGTGCTGGCTGGCGAAATTCCGGCGTGAACCGGTTGCCGTCGTCGCTGCCTCTTTTACCAAACATGATCGACTACCGATTCCACTGCTGAAGCGTCACTTCTTGTTGCGCGAGAGCTTGCCGAGCAGGCTGCCGAGCCCGGCCTTCTTCTTGATCTTGATTTCGCTGCGCCCGGTCAGCACA
>NZ_RZQY01000722.1:0-2913 GCF_003998575.1 Mesorhizobium sp. M7A.F.Ca.CA.001.10.2.1
GATCATGGCAATCGAAACCGTTCCGTTTGATCCCGCCGAGCATCTTGGCAGCGCCGAAGGGCAGGCCGAGCTGCTGGCCGACGCCTTTGCGACCGGCGACCCTGGCTATATAGCAAACGCGCTCGGCATTGTTGCTCGTGCGCGCGGCATGACCGCTGTTGCAAAGGAAGCAGGCGTCACTCGTGAAGCTCTTTACAAAGCACTGAGGCCAGACGGTGACCCGCGCCTTTCGACGCTACTGGGTGTCACAAAGGCGCTCGGGGTGAAGATCACAGCCGAGCCGTCTAGTTAATCAGGGTTTCCAAAGACCCCTCGCGCGCAGAATTGTTTGCCCAATTCGCATGCCGGCAACCACTGCCGTGGCTGCCGCACGCCCTGCAATCCGGTCTTCGTCTTGACTCCGTGTCCGATTTCCTGTCTACACGCCCCGAATTCCGCGACGAGTATCCCTCCGAGCAAGCCGACCAGGACGCCGAAACCTCTTTGAGGTGAAGTGCTGTAAATCGATCCTGGAGGCCAACACCCGGCAGCGCTGAGCGCCCCCGGGTGCTTTTTGGTTTTGGCTTTTGGTTGGACACTGGGCGCGAACGCATTACCTCTCGGGCATCATCCGGATGCCAGGGAAAAGGAAAACGAATGTTTGAATCGCTACAGGAACGTCTTGGTTCGATCCTGAACGGCCTGACCGGCCGCGGCGCGCTATCGGAGGCTGATGTCTCGGCGGCGCTGCGCGAGGTGCGCCGTGCGCTGCTCGAAGCAGACGTGGCGCTGGAAGTGGTGCGCTCCTTCACCGACAAGGTGCGCGAGAAGGCCGTCGGCGCTGCCGTGGTCAAGTCGATCAAGCCCGGCCAGATGGTCGTCAAGATCGTCCATGACGAACTGGTCGAGATGCTCGGCGCCGAAGGCGTCGCCATCGATCTCAATGCCCCGGCGCCGATCGTCATCATGATGGTCGGCCTGCAGGGTTCGGGCAAGACGACCACTTCGGCCAAGATCGCCAAGCGTCTTTCCGAGCGTCAGAACAAGAAGGTCCTGATGGCCTCGCTCGACACGCGGCGCCCCGCCGCGCAGGAGCAGCTTCGCCAGCTCGGCGAACAGGTCAAGGTCGCCACGCTGCCGATCATCGACGGCCAGTCGCCGGTCGACATCGCCCGCCGCGCCGTGCAGGCGGCCAAGCTCGGCGGCCACGACATCGTCATCCTCGACACCGCCGGCCGCACCCATATCGACGAGCCGCTGATGGTCGAGATGGCCGACATCAAGAAGGTGTCGAGCCCGCACGAAATCCTGCTGGTCGCCGATTCGCTGACCGGCCAGGACGCAGTCAACCTGGCCAAGAGCTTCGACGAGCGCGTCGGCATCACCGGCCTCGTCCTGACCCGCATGGACGGCGACGGCCGTGGCGGTGCGGCTCTTTCGATGCGCGCCGTCACCGGCAAGCCGATCAAGCTGATCGGCACTGGCGAGAAGATGGACGGGCTGGAGGAATTCCACCCCAAGCGCATCGCCGACCGCATCCTCGGCATGGGCGACATTGTCTCGCTCGTCGAAAAGGCCGCCGAGAACATCGACGCCGAACAGGCGGCGGCGATGGCCAAGAAGATGCAGTCGGGCAAGTTCGACCTGAACGATCTCGCCGGTCAGCTTCAGCAGATGTCGAAGATGGGCGGCATGGGCGGCATCATGGGCATGATGCCCGGCATGGGCAAGATGAAGGACCAGATGGCCGCCGCCGGTCTCGACGACAAGATGTTCGGCCGCCAGCTCGCCATCATCTCGTCGATGACCAAGGCCGAGCGCGCCAATCCCGATTTGCTCAAGCATTCGCGCAAGAAGCGCATCGCCGCCGGTTCCGGCACCGACGCGGCCGAAATCAACAAGCTGCTCAAGATGCACCGCGGCATGGCCGACATGATGAAGGCGATGGGCGGCAAGGGCAAAGGCGGCGGCCTGATGCGCGGCATGATGGGCGGCATGATGGGCGGCGGCATGCCGGACCTGTCGAAGATGGACCCCAAGCAGCTCGAAGCTTTGCAGAAGCAGGCACAGGCAGCCGGCCTCGGCGGCGGCATGAAAGGCCTTCCTGGCGGCGGTGGCCTGCCCAGCGGAATGCCCGGTCTGCCCGGCGGCATGAAACTCCCCGGGCTCCCCGGCCTCGGCGGTGGCGGGCTGCCCGGCCTTGGCAAGAAGAAGTGAGGACGCCATGAACGAAGAGAAGGACATGGCCGACGCCCGCGCTCTCCTGGCCGATTACCGCGCCTCGATCGACAACATCGACGCGGCCCTCATCCACATGCTGGCCGAGCGCTTCCGCTGCACCAAGGCGGTCGGCGTGCTGAAGGCGACGCATGGCCTGCCGCCGGCCGACCCGGCGCGCGAGCAGCAGCAGATCGCCCGGCTTCGCCAGCTGGCGAAGGATGCCCATCTCGACCCGGATTTCGCGGAAAAATTCCTCAACTTCGTCGTCCGCGAAGTGATCCGCCACCACGAACAGATCGCCGCTTCCAACGGCGTGATGAAAGCCGGCTGAGAAACCAGCCACCAACCGACCAACCAAATCAGCCTTTTTAGGAGAAAATAAATGCCCTTGAAGATCCGACTGGCCCGTGCGGGCTCGAAGAAGCGTCCTTACTACCACGTCGTCATTGCCGACGCCCGTTCGCCGCGTGACGGCCGGTTCATCGAGTCGATCGGCTCATGGAACCCGCTACTGCCCAAGGACGGCGAACGCGTCAAGGTCGACGCCGACCGCGTCAAGCATTGGCTGGCGCATGGCGCCCAGCCGACCGACCGCGTGCTGCGCTTCCTCGACGAGGCCGGCCTCGTCAAGCGCGACGCCCGTTCCAACCCGAAGAAGGCCGAGCCGGGCAAGAAGGCGCAGGAACGCGCTGCCCTTCTGAAGAAGGCGCAGGA
>NZ_RZQY01000723.1:0-2908 GCF_003998575.1 Mesorhizobium sp. M7A.F.Ca.CA.001.10.2.1
GAACCGATGCACCGAAGGCTGACCTGGCGCGGCGGGCAAGCGCCAGCATTTCCAGGTTGCGTGCGATGATGAGATCCGGTTTTGGCATACCGCCAAGCTTCGAGCCTATCGAAACGGCTGCTTTGGCGACGGCCGCGAGGCGTTGGCCGAATCGCCCGTCACGCGTCGCGCCGAGGTCGATCGGCCGCAGTCCCTCGATATCCGCAATCGGATTCGCGGTGCGACGGAAGCCGGCCAAAGTGACCTGGGCCCCACCTGCCCTGAGCATCGTGATCCGCCGGCGCACCGCCGGGTCGGAAACGTCGTGCACAAGGTACAAGACATGCAGCATAAAAACTCGACCGCTGTTGGCCCACCCGAGGGAATGCTAGTACAGGTCTTGCTGCATCGCAACATTTTTGGTGCGGCGGTCCACGTTTTCTGTTGCACTGCAAAATTATTGCCGTAGTTTGTGGTCGGCGGCGGTCGTGGATTTTCGGGCTCGGAAATCAACGTAAAAAATCAGGAATCCTGAATTTGGAAGCCAATGCATTCGATCCGCCAGAAGGCTCCTTGCGCAAATCGGTTGGGCGCGGCGCGGTTGTCACGGCCATGGCGCAATCGGTGCGGGTCGCGACACAGATCCTGTCCGTTATCGTCTTGTCGCGGTTGTTGTCGCCACAGGATTTCGGCGTCGTGGCGATGTGCGCGCCGGTGCTTGCCTTTATCGCCCTGTTCCAGGATTTCGGCCTGACCCAGGCGACGATCCAGAAGTCGGGCATCCGGCATGAGGAGGTGAACTACCTCTTCTGGATCAATGTCGCGGTCAGCGCGATCCTGGCTTGCGTGCTTGCGGGTGCGGCGCCGCTGGTTGCCGCCTTCTACGGCGAGCCGCGCGTGACGGGCCTGGTGGCTGCGTTCGGGCTGCAGATCATGGCCTATGGGCTGGGCGCCCAGCATCTGGCGCTCTTGACACGCCGCATGCAGTTCGGCCGGCTGGCCGTCATCGACGTCGCCAGCGCCATTGCCGGGCTTGCGGTGTCGATCGCCTGGACCTTTATCGATCGCTCCTATTGGGCCCTGTTTGCCGGCACGCTGACCGGTGCCGTTTTGCCGACGCTCTGCTATTGGGCGAGCTCGCGCTGGCGTCCGGGCCTGCCGCGCAAGGTCGCCGGCATCGGCGAGCTGATCAATTTCGGCGCCGGCATCACCGGCTTCAACTTCGCCAATTTCTTTGCCCGCAACCTCGACAATGTGCTGATCGGCAAATATTGGGGCGAGGCGCAACTCGGCCTCTATGACCGCGCCTACAAGCTGCTTCTGTTTCCGCTGAGCCAGATCACCAACCCGCTGTCGAAGGTGATGGTTCCGGCGCTTTCGAGGCTGAAGGATGAGCCGGATCGCTACCGCAGCGCCTACCTGCGCGTCATGCCGCTGATCCTGCTGGTGGCGCTTCCCGGCGTCGCCTTCGCCACGGCGATGTCGGATGTGCTGATCCCCTTCGTGCTCGGCGAGCAATGGCGCGCAAGCGCCTCGATTTTCCTGGCGCTCGGCTTTGCCGGGCTGCTGCAGCCGCTCAACAATCCGGCGGGGTGGCTTTTCGTCAGCCAGGGCCGCTCCGGCGATTTCATGCGCTGGGGCATCATAACGGCCGTGACGTCGGTGCTGGCCTTCATGCTCGGCCTGCCCTATGGCGCGCTGGGCGTGGCGATCGCCTATGCGATCAGCGAATATCTGCGGACGCCGTTCCTGTGGCTCTATGTCGGCAAGAGCGGGCCGCTTCAGGCGCACCATGTACTTCGCGCGGCAACGCCGTTCGTGCTTGGCGCCCATCTGGCACTGGCCGGCATCTGGTTCATCAAGCCAGCGCTGCCGCAGCAGCATGTCGTCGCCCTGGCCAGCGGCGCCGTGCTCGCCTACCTCATCACCATCGTCATCGCACTGGCATTCGCCTCCGGCCGCGAAGCCTTGCGCGAGGCCCTCAAGATGCTGCCGGCAAGGCTGCCTGCGGCGGCGGCGCGCGAAGCGCAATAATTTGGGCGTCTTCGACTGCTACGGACATCTCCTCCAGGACCAGGTCTGAACCATGCACTACCGATCGATCTCCGATATGAACGACGCCATTGTCAGGGGCCTGCACCGGCTGCCACGCGACATCGACCTGGTGGTCGGTGTGCCGAGAAGCGGCGTTTTGGCAGCGACGCTGGTCAGCCTTGCCGCGAACATCCCGATGACCGATCTCGACAGCTTCCTGGAAGGGCGTATCTATACGTCTGGCGTCACCAAGCGCCGTGCCGCTCTCGACCGCAAGGTTTCCGAGATGCGCAAGGTGCTGGTGATCGACGACAGCGTCGCTGGCGGCAACGCCATGCGTGACGCACGCGCCCGCATCCAGGCTGCGGGCATCAAGGCGGAGTTCACCTTTGCCGCCGTGTTCGGCCTTGAGCCCCAGCACCAGGAAACCGACCTCGTCTTCGAAGTCGTGCCGCATCCGCGCATGTTCCAGTGGAACTTCATGCATCACAAATTCCTGGCGCAATGCTGCGTCGACATTGACGGCGTGCTGTGCCTCGATCCGACAGAGGCGGAAAACGACGACGGCCCGGCCTATGAAAAATTCCTCAGCGAAGCGCGGCCGCTCCATGTCGCGACCCACAGGATCGGCTGGCTGGTCACCAGCCGACTGGAGAAATACCGCGCGCTCACCGAGGCATGGCTCGCCAAGCATGAGATCAAATACGACCAGTTGATCATGCTCGACCTGCCGAGCAAGGCGGAACGGCAACGGCTCGGCGCGCATGGCAGTTTCAAGGCGGATTTCTACCGCAAGTCCGATGCCATCCTGTTCATCGAGAGCGAGCACGAACAGGCGCTGAGGATCACCGAACTGTCAGGCAAGCCGGTGCTGTGCGTCGAAACGCATATGGTC
>NZ_RZQY01000724.1:0-2908 GCF_003998575.1 Mesorhizobium sp. M7A.F.Ca.CA.001.10.2.1
ATCACGCTCTGTGCGGTGATTTCCTTCACGCTGGCCAAGGTCACGCTCGGCCGCTCGCGCGAGGCCGTCGAGGCGCCGGCGGAATAAGCAACCAAAACAAATGAAAAAGGCCGGGGTTCATCCCGGCCTTTTTCACGCCAATCCTGTCTCGGCCAGCACGAAGCGCAGCCGCGCCTCGACGGGTGCCAGCGGCAACGGAATCATCTCATAGCCCAGTTCCGTGTAGATGCCGACCAGCGCATGGTGGGTACGCTCGGCCTCGTCGAGCGTCTGCTTGCGTCTTCGTCCTGCGCGAAGATCTCCGGCCAAAGCGGGGCGACGAAGATGCGGGGGTTGTAGCGGAAACGCTTGGCGGCGGCGTTGATGTGTTCGGGTAGCGGCAGGCCGCTCAGCCTGAGGTAGCCAAGCGTGTCCGGAACGCCCCGATCGAAGAAAACAGGACGCCCGGTCTGTTCTTGCGCGATTTGATACGAGCGCATCTCCCATGACAGCATCAACTCGGCGAACAGGGCGCGATCATGCCAGGGCAAAGCGGGTCCGCCTATATCGGACTGGTGGCGGATGATGCCGCGGCCGGCTTCGATCGAGGTGGCAAAGCCTGCCCGGCGCAGGGCTTCGATCAGGGTGGTCTTGCCGGAGCCGGGACCGCCGGTCAGCACGAAGAATCGATCGGAATCGTCTTGCATCTTTTGGAGAGGTGGCACGCGGCAGGGCGGCTTCGCGGCCGAGGGCGTGCGAAGTTGGCCGGCGGGAGCTGCCGTTGTGCGTAACGCATGTTGAGGAGGAGGGGAGAAGTGGAGGTTTCTGTTGCCAGGTACCTCCGAACCCCGCCTAGAAGTGCGAACCTCTAGGGCTTGATTTGAAGCTATCGCACCGCTTACGCGGCGAGACGTGCTTCCGCATAGTTGTCATTTGCAACTACAGGTTTAGCCCGATGACGGTGGTACCATGCCGGGCAAAAGTACGATCTTTACACCTTCGTCGATCCTATTTCGCCCCCAGCAAAAACCGCTCTGTCATCAGCAGCGGCTTTTGGTGGAGGCGCCGGGTACCGCCCCCGGGTCCGAACGGCTTATTTCATCGCCCATTTATCGCCATAGTCGGTCAAGCCGACAAACCGAATATAGGGGGCCATCGCAAGAAATGGAAGGCCGCAATGGCACTTTGTCCCCCTGACAAAACCGCAAGTCCAAAGGGTTGACTTGGGCGCGGTCTCAACCGAAGCTTTGCCCCGGTGAGGAGTTACCGACCTAGCGCACATGTTGCAGCAGCGCGCCACAGCCCTCATCGATCGGATCCGTGGCGCCGACGAGGGGAATTTTGATGGCCGACTATCTTGCAGACGTGAAGAAATACGATGCCTCGGCGAGTGCCGACGTGGTCGACAAAATCGTGAAGCATCTTGGCATTGCGCTCCGGAACCGCGATTCCTCGCTGGTGTCCTGCACCGATCCGAAGGAGCTAGAGCGCGTCAAGGCTGGCTGGGTTGCGAAGAAGCTCGGCATATCGGACGACAACAAGGCCGACGCTTCGATCGAGAAGGTCTGCAAGGCGATGGCCGCCGACAGTACCAAGAACCGGGTTACCTTCTACTATCTGGTTGCCAAGGACCTGGGTAAACTCGGCTCCCTCTGACGACCGCACGTCAATTTGCAGGGGCTGGCGCGGTCCATGCGTCAGCCCTGATGTTGTTGGGGACTGGCAGCCTTCGGGCAGGGCTTGCGCTGCTTTGTGGTGTTCGATTGCCTGTCCGTCAGCTATGATGGCTGGACAACCGAATCGAGCCGGAACCGATGCGCCAGTATCTCGACCTCCTGCAGCACGTGCTGGACAACGGCGCCGATCGCGGCGACCGCACCGGCACCGGAACGCGCTCCGTCTTCGGCTACCAGATGCGTTTCGACCTGGCGCGCGGCTTTCCGGTCACCACGACCAAGAAGCTGCATCTCAAGTCGATCATCCATGAGCTTTTGTGGTTCCTGGCCGGCGACACCAACGTCAAATATCTCACCGATAACGGCGTTTCGATCTGGGACGAATGGGCCGACGAGAATGGCGATCTCGGCCCGGTCTACGGCAAGCAATGGCGCTCCTGGCCGGATGGCCATGGCGGCTCGATCGACCAGATCGCGAATCTTCTCAAGGAGATACGCAAAAATCCTCAATCGCGGCGGCTGATCGTTTCGGCATGGAATCCAGCCGAGGTGGAAGCGATGGCGCTGCCGCCCTGCCACTGCCTGTTCCAGTTCTATGTTTCGGAAGGGCGGCTCTCCTGCCAACTCTACCAGCGTTCCGCCGATATCTTCCTCGGCGTGCCGTTCAACATCGCGTCCTATGCCCTGCTGACCTTGATGGTGGCGCAGGTCACCGGGCTGAAACCCGGCGATTTCGTCCACACGCTCGGTGATGCGCATCTCTACTCGAACCATTTCGAGCAAGCACGCGAACAACTGCGGCGCACGCCGAAGGTGCTGCCGACGATGTGGATCAATCCGGAGGTGAAGGATCTGTTCGCCTTCCGCTTCGAGGATTTCCGGCTGGAAAACTACGTCGCCGATGCGTCGATCAAGGCGCCGATCGCGGTCTAAGGCCGCAAATTTCAGTCGATGCCGACCATCACGTCCGAGGCCTTGACCACGGCATAGGCCTGCTTGCCCTTTTCGAGCTTGAGATCGGCGACGGCCTCGTTGGTGATCGAGGCGGTGACGATGGCGCCGCCACCGATGTCGATCCTGACATGCGAGGTGGTGGCTCCCTTGACGATCTCGGCGATCGTTCCCTTGAGGACGTTGCGGGCGCTGATCTTCATCGGAGTTTCCTTTCCAGGGTTTTCTTTGCCGGTCTCATCAGAACAATCGGTGTCGTACAGGCGCTTTCATGGGGCGCCGGGCCTTCCCTTGTTATATTC
>NZ_RZQY01000725.1:0-2906 GCF_003998575.1 Mesorhizobium sp. M7A.F.Ca.CA.001.10.2.1
CCGCAGCTCCCGCTGCCGACGGCTGGCTTAAGAACTACCGGCAGCCCAATCTCTGCGGCAGCGCTTTCTACCTCCATAGCATCCACTGCCAAGCGGTAAGCAGGCATAGCAATCCCAGCCTCCGCTAGAAGCTGACGTTGAGTGAACTTGTCGCAGCATCGTTCAACCGATGCGGGGTTCGGTCCCGGAAGACCGAAATGCCGACAAAGCTTGCCAACTGTCGCATAGATCGACTCGTCGAGCCCCGAGAAGCCAGTGATACCACGAATGTCATAGGTAGTACCTAGTCGGGAACATTCATGAACCAGCGCATCGATGTCGTCTGTATCGACGCGGACGGCATCAATCCCTTCCGCAGCAAGATATGTGTACTGAGCTGGATCAGCCGACAAGGTAATTGTATGAAGCCCAAGACTCTGGGCCGCTTTCACGTAGGGCAGACCGATGCTCCTGTGGCCTTCTAGCAGAATGAGCGCTCTATTTGTCATTTGGTATTGCCTCTCGGTGATGGCCAAGTCACGAGCGTTAATCGGTGTCACCTTTTTCGCGTTCTTTTGTCATGCTCGTGCTGAAGAGTACCAGCGTCAGCGCAAAAGTTCCGTGAATCTATTGTAAAGATTTGTGCGCATGTACACTCGCGAGATGCACCTCGGCGCTCCGCCAGGCTTCGGATCAAGATTTTCGCGTCCGCCGATGGCACATTCGATGCGCCTTCCAGATAATGTCGCGAATCGCTCCCAGCAACAACCCCCTCGAGCCGGAGCCAAGGCGTAGCTGACCCTGGCATAACGCTAAGTTCAGGCCGCTGCGACTGAGGCGCGTAGATCCCGCTCTCGCTCTCTATCGTAGGTGGTGGGAAGCTACCCGTGGTCGTGGCGGCCATCTCGCGCGTAAATAGTGAGTTTCCCACCGTGGCCCAGCCCCGGTGTACAGCGGACTGGGCCGAGGCTCGTCAACGACGTGCCCACAGGAGGCGGCCAACTCGACGGTGCGCGTTGCCTTGGCTTCGTTCCCGAGGCGTGGGTACAGAACGCTAGACCAATCGCAATTAGAGAAGCCCGCTTCGGTCAGCGCGCTTATGATGCGACTAACGACGTCAGTATGGCCCAGATCCACCTTTGTTGGCCAGCGTCATGGCGGCAAAGCAGTCGGACTGGCTGGAACTGCACACGGTCGGGGATGGAGCTCAGAGACGACGGTTGACCAGACTCTCGTCCGCGGGTTGGATACCCTCCGTGTTTTCGTCTCGGGGCTTCCTGGTCGAAAGGCGGGCGGCGGGTGAATTGGCTCAGCCACATTGAAACAATATCTTCAAGTAACTTTACCATCTCTTTGCAAATAAACGTCCTCGAAAATGCTACCTCACCGCAGGCCCACAGTTGGTTGAATTCGCTCGGGCCGCCGTGTCGCACTTATCCGAGGGTCAATAGCAATGGCAAGAGCGCTCATCCTGATCGAAGGTTCAAGCAACGGACCTCTTTATATGCAAGCAGCCAAGCGTCTTGGCCTTCATCCAGTCACACTATCGGCTGATCCAGCTAAGTACACATATCTTGCTGCGGAAGGGAATGATGCCGTCCGCGTCGATACAGACGACATCAATGCGCTGGTTCATGAGTGCTCACGACTAGGTACTACCTATGACATTGCTGGAATTACTGGCTTTGTGAGCCGCGGGGAGATTGTATATGTGACAGTTGGTAGGCTCTGCCGACATTTCGGTCTCCCGGGGCCGAATCCCGAGTCTGTTGAACGATGCTGCGACAAGTTCACTCAACGTCAGATCCTCGAGGAGGCTGGCGTTCCCATTCCCCTTTATCGATTGGCAGCAGATGCGACGGAGGTAGAAAGCGCTGCCGCAGAGATTGGGCTGCCGGTAGTTCTTAAGCCAGCTGTCGGCAACGGTAGCACCGGTGTCAGATTGTGCCGCAACCTTGATGAGCTAACGCAACATACAACATACTTGTTGGGCAGCGGGAAGCGAATTTCGCGCCCCCCCCGTAGGATGCTTGTCGAACAATTCGCAGAAGGTCCATACTACGAAGCCGAGATAATGGGCAAGTCAGTAGTTGGTGTTACTGCCGCTGAGTTCGAAGCCCCCCCACATTTCGTGTTTCGTGAGAGCATCTTTCCGGCCCTGCTCAGCGATGATGAACGCAATTGTATAGCCGACGTTTCGCTGAGCTGTCTGGAGGCTCTCGGACTTGGATGGGGACCGGCAAATATAGAATTCAGGTGGACAAACCGTGGCCCAGTCGTCATTGAAGTCAATCCGCGTCTAGCGGAGGGTATCACTCCTCGGATAGTCCGGCTAGCCTATGGTGTCGATCTCGTCGCGGAACATATCAAGCTCGTCATCGGCAACGAATGGGACTTGCGCAGTAGGCATTCGCACACCGTGGCCACACGGATCCTCGTTCCGGATCGCGACGGCATTCTCGATTGGATCGAAGGCGACAAATTAGCGGCTGCTATACCAGGTGTTGTAGAAGTTGAACTGTACGTTGCATCCAAGGACCTGATTGTTAGGAGAGGCGATTGGAGAGACCGCATGGGACACGTCATTGCCGCTTCACCCAGTCCGATTCTGGCCAAGGCGATACTTCAGCGTTCGGTCGACCTGATCGATTGGTCCATCATAGATCGATGAGCAGCCCCTAGCGGCGGAAGAGGGGCGGTGAGGTACTGATTCTTTTACCTGTGCAGGATCGCCTCACGGGCAATCGGCTAGGGGGCGTGGGTTTTCTGGTGCTCAGTCTGCCGACGAGCAGAGCGTTTTGGCCGGGGCGACTGTCGCGCAACAGGATCACCGACCAACTTCGGTCGCACTCTCGCATCAGAAGCCCCACCCTCCGGAAGAAAGGCTTCAAAAAACTTTAAAATAACTTTAGTGATTGTTTGCATTC
>NZ_RZQY01000726.1:0-2895 GCF_003998575.1 Mesorhizobium sp. M7A.F.Ca.CA.001.10.2.1
ACCTTGCGCTTGCCGCCCGCGGCAAGAACGACATTAGGCACGTTGCTGACCACATCGAGATCGATGGCCATGACGCGGCTGTTGACCTCGTGGTCGACCAGCCCGCCGGCGGCATCGACGAAATAGCACAGCATGTTGGCGACCGCGCCCTTCGCTTTCAGCGGAGCGATCAGCGATGACGGCACGATGCCATGCCGGAAGATGGTGGCGTCCGGCGACATGTCGCCGACGGTGAGCAGCGCGATGTCGGCGGCGGCCGCGCGTTGGCGCACATCCTGCAGGGTCGGCTGCGCCCAGAGGAGATCGCGCAGCGAGGAATTGTCGACCGTCACCGGCGCGGTGATCTGGTAGCTGTCGACCTCGAAGACGTCTGCGACCTTGGCTGCGACAATCGATGGATTGATCCATTGCGAGTGCGGCAGGCTGCCGACGAGCGCCACCACGCAGGCACGCTTCAGCTGCCGGCGGGCAAGGAAGCCGAGGCTGGCATGCAGGGTCGCGCCGCCACCGATCGCCAGCGTCATGCCGTCCTGCATCTGCTCGCCGAGGTAGGCCGCGACGGCATGGCCGATGGCCTTCTCCAGATGGTCATGCCCCGACGGCGTCGGGATGACGACGGCGGCGTTCAGACCCCAGCGCTTTTCCAGTTCCCGCTCGAGCGCCACCTGTCCGGCGGTCGGCGCGTTGATCATGGTGACGACAATGCCCTCGGCGGTGCAGGAGGCCAGCGTACGCATGACCTTCACCCTGGAGACATCGAGCTTTTCGGCGATCTGTTCCTGGGTGAAACCTTCGACATAGTAGAGCCATGCCGTCTTGACGTTAAGGTCCGACGAGACCATCGGCAGGCGAGCCTGTCTGGGTTTTTCTGTGGTCATCGGTTCCTGTCCCTCATGAGCCGTGGCCTGCCCGGTGCTCATCAAGGAAACACCGGCCGGATGTCAACTGATGCCGGATCTTCGGCGTGTCGATTGTCGCACATTTCTGTTCATTTGTAATTGACATCGTACATATGAACATATTTTGTGGGTTTCACGCGCTGTGTCATCCACCAGTCATATGCGCCGTGCAGGGAGGAAGAGACGGGGAGCCGGCCAGAGCCGGACCGGTCATGCACAGACAAGACAGGAGGTCTCATTGAAGACGCACTTCATCAAGCTGCTGGCCAGCCAGCTGGCACTCGCGGCAACTTTGTTTGCCGGCGTGGCAAACGCCGAAACACTGACGCTCTACACGTCCCAGCCGGAAGCCGACGCGGCCAAGACCGTGGATGCCTTCAAGAAGGCACAGCCGGGTATCGATGTGAATATCTATCGCTCGGGAACGAGCGATATCCTGACTAAGATGGCGGCCGAGTTTGCCGCCGGCAGCCCGCAGCCCGACGTGCTTCTGATCGCCGATGCGGTCTCGATGGAGCTGTTGAAGAAGGACGACCGGCTGCTGCCCTATCCCGAGGCAAAGCTCGAAGGCATCGAAGCGGATGCCTATGATGCCGGCAAGACCTATTTCGGCAGCAAGCTGATCACCACCGGCATCGTCTACAACACCGCGGCGACCGAGAAGCCGCAGCATTGGGCAGATCTCGCCAAGCCGGCCTATGCAGATGGCCTGGTCATGCCGAGCCCGCTCTATTCGGGTGCGGCCGCCTACCTGCTTTCGGGCTTCGTCGGCGATACCAATTATGGCTGGGATTTCTTCCAGAAGCTGAAGACCAACAACACCGTCAGCGTGCGCGGCAATGGTGCGGTGCTGAAGTCGGTGGCATCGGGCGAGAAGCCCTATGGCATCCTCGTCGACTTCATGGCGATGAACGCCAAGAAGAAGGGTTCCCCGGTCGAGTTCGTGTTCCCCTCGGAAGGTGTGCCGGCAGTGACCGAACCGGTCGCCATCATGAAGACCGCCAGGAATGTCGATGGCGCCAAGAAGTTCGTCGACTTCATTCTTTCCGATGACGGCCAGAAGCTTGCGCTTTCGATGGGCTATCTGCCGGCGCGCGCCTCGGTCGGCCGCCCCGAATGGCTGCCGGAAGGCGTCAAGGTCAAGGTGATGTCGTTCGACACCAAGGCAATCGTCGCCAAGACCGACGCCGACAAGGCGAAGTTCTCGGAACTGTTCGGCGGCTGAGCCGGCAATCCAGTCGGCATGCCCCCCTAGCGGCATGCCGACTGCGAAACCCGAGCGCATCGGCTGATCGATCCCAGGAAAAGCAATCATGTCAACACGGATCAGGGAAAGCCGGGGCCAGGAAATGGTCCTGACGGCGGCGGTGGCCATCGTCATCGTCCTGCTTTCGCTGCTGCCGATGCTGCGCCTGATCAAGGAGATCGTGGCACCCGGCGGCACGCTGTCGGCCGTCGCGATAAAGGCGGGGCTCGCCAGTCCGGCGACCTGGGTCGCCACCTGGCACACACTGGTCGTCGGTATCGGCGGCACCCTGCTTGCGGTGTTGTCGGGTACGCTGGTGGCCGTCCTCGTCACTCTGACCGATATCCGCGCTCGCAGCGCCATGGTGCTCTGTTACGTCATGCCCTTGATGATCGCACCGCAGGTGACGGCGCTGGCCTGGCTGCAATTGTTCGGCCCGGCAAGCCCGTTCCTCAAGCTGTTCGGGGCGGCACCGCCGCTCGGTACCAGGAATCCGCTCTATTCGACATTGGGCATCATCCTGCTGCTCGGCGTGCAGTATGGGCCGCTGGTTTTCCTGCTGGTGCGCGCCGGCCTGCGCAAGCTGCCGCGCGAGCTGGTCGAAGCGGCGCGGGCGGGCGGCGCCGGCTGGTTCACCGTGCTGGTCACCATCGTGCTGCCCTTGATGACGCCGTCGATCATGGCCGCCGCCGCACTCGCCTTCGTCTCCTGCGTCGGTAATTTCGGTATTCCGGCCTTTCTAGGCTGTCT